>NZ_JBATGR010000404.1:0-11937 GCF_049665975.1 Eudoraea sp. | reverse complement strand
AGACAGCACGCAAATAGTTCAGAAAGAAGTTCCATTTGTCTGGCAGGGTGCCAATATCTATTTTTTATTAACGGACAGATTCAATAACGGCAATCCCGAAAATGACTTGAATTTCGACCGCACAAACGAAACAGCTCCGTTAAGAGGTTTTATGGGTGGTGATATTCAGGGTATCACAGATAAAATTGAAGAAGGTTATTTTTCAAAATTAGGAGTGAATGCTATTTGGTTTACACCAGTGGTAGAACAAATCCATGGCGACACAGATGAAGGAACAGGAAATACATATGCATACCATGGATACTGGGCAAAGGATTGGACCGCTTTGGATCCCAACTTTGGAACTAAAAAAGATCTCGAAAATCTTGTAAAAACCGCTCATAAAAATGATATAAGGATTGTGATGGATGTGGTAATTAACCATACGGGGCCTGTAACTGAACAAGATCCGGTATGGCCCGAGGATTGGGTAAGAACTAGCCCTGTTTGTGAGCATACTAATTATGAGACTACGACAAGCTGTACGTTGGTCGCCAACTTACCAGATATTTACACAGAATCTGATGAAGTGGTTGAATTACCGGATGCATTATTGGCTAAATGGAAGGCTGAAGGCAGACTTAGTAATGAATTGGATGAACTTCAACTTTTTTTTCAAAGAACAGGATACCCCCGGGCTCCCAGGTTTTATATTATTAAATGGTTAACAGACTACGTTAATGATATGGGTATTGATGGTTTTAGGGTAGATACAGCTAAACATGCCGATGAAAAAACATGGCTAGAATTATATTCGGAAGCTTCCAATGCATTTGAAACCTGGAAAAAAAAGCACCCTGAAGATGTTTTGGATGACACGCCATTTTTCATGGTTGGCGAAGCTTACGGTTATGAAATTTCTATGGGTAGAAATTTCGATTTTGGAGATAAGAAGGTTGATTATTTTGAACATGGCTTTGAAAGTCTTATAAACTTTGAACTAAAGAATGATGCTAAAAATACTTACGAGACCATATTTAAAAAATACAATCGCATCCTAAGCACTAAATTAAAAAACAAAGGTGTCCTTAATTACTTGACTTCACATGATGATTCAGAACCCTTTGACAAAGATAGGAAGAGACCGTATTATATGGCGAACGTACTTTTCCTAACCCCGGGAACTTCACAGATGTATTATGGAGACGAATCTGCCAGGGATCTTACTATTGAAAATACTGAAGGGGATGCCACTTTAAGATCATTTATGAATTGGCAAGAAATTGATAGTCTCCAGGAAACTAAGAATATTCTCGCCCACTGGCAGAAATTGGGTAGTTTTCGTCGTAATCACCCTGCCATAGGTGCGGGAAGGCATAAACGTCTGGGTAAAAAACCCTATGTTTTCAGCAGAACCTATATGAGCGGGGATTATAAAGATAAAGTTGTCGTAGGACTCGATTTACCGAAGGGTAAAAAATCGCTTTGGGTAAAGGGATTTTTTGGAGATGGAACAAAACTATTTGATACTTATTCCGAAACTTATGTTGAAGTGAAAAATGGAAAGGTAATCCTGGAAAATGATAATAATATAGCACTCCTGGAATTAGCAGATTAATTAGTGTTCTTAAAAGAAAGCATAGTCAATATTTTGAATCCATAGAATTTATGCTTCGAATTAAAGGTTTTTATGAAGATGAATAGGAGAAATTTTGTCATTAAGTCCTTTTTAGTCTTACTGGGGTTATTTCTTTTTGATATTTTTTGGTTCGAGAAGTTTGTAATTCAATGGACAACCTATGATCTCACCAATTCGGAAAGCAAAATAAAAATCATTCAATTAACGGATCTTCATATAAATAAATTAAAATCTTCCCATAAAGCAATTGCTAACAGAATTAACCAAGAGCTTCCAGACCTAATCTGCATTACGGGAGATTCCGTAAACAACAACAAAGGATTAGCTGTTTTAAATGAATTTTTGAACCTTATCAGCAAAGAAATACCGAAGGTTGTAATCCTTGGAAACAAGGAATACGCAGGGAAAGTAAACATAAATTCTTTCAGAACTTTAATTAAAAAACATAATGGCCAATTACTTATTAATGAAAGTTTAAAATTCTCAGCGGCTGACAGAGACCTCATTATAATTGGTGTTGAT
Source organism: Eudoraea sp. (assembly GCF_049665975.1). GTDB lineage: Bacteria > Bacteroidota > Bacteroidia > Flavobacteriales > Flavobacteriaceae > Eudoraea. Next base: position 9,797 of record NZ_JBATGR010000404.1, on the reverse strand, counting down.
GACTTTATTGGGGGTGATCCGGATTTCATAAATGCCTCGGCAAAACATGATAGTTCTGAAGAGGCCATTGTACTTAATCATTGTCCTCAGTACAGCGATGAAATAGCTCTTTTAAATGAAATTCAAAAAGTTAATATTAAGCTCATATTATCTGGTCATACTCATGGAGGGCAGATTACATTTCTTGGGAAAGCATTTTATAAGCCCGGGGGTAGTGGAAGGTTCTTAAGAGGATGGTACAAACTGAATGATATAAGAATGTATGTCTCCAAGGGCATTGGAACAAAATATATTCCCATACGAATGGGTTGCAGAGCAGAAGCTACTATATTTTATGTTTAAGTGAAGGGGTTTTATTTTAAGGAGTGTAGTGCTATCCTATTACCTTCAGTATCTTTCAGAAGTGCCATAAAACCATGCCCCCCTCCTATCTCCTTTTTTTGTTGAATTACAGAGCCTCCGGCATTAGTTACTTTGGCCAATTCCACGGCAAGGTCTTTACACGAAAAATAAAGAAGTGGCCCGCCGGTATCACTTGGAATATACATCTCATGTTTAACTAAAGATCCAGTACTACCTTTTTTGCTCTGAACATCCGGGAACCAACCCATTATGATTCCTCCTAAATCATGAACAGAAATTGAAATATCAAATATTTCTTCATAAAACTTTCTGGCCCTTTCCATATCTTCCACCGGTATTTCGAACCATCCAACCATATTGTGATCTATATTGCTACGTTATTTTTCCAAAATATCCTTTAAACTCAATAAACCTTCTTCAAAATCCTTGCCCACAGTCTTATCCATGTTCATAAAAAGCATCATTATACTTACAGGGAACTTATTCTTTCCAGAAAAACCCCAGGTAACTTCAGTCTCATCAGCACCTATTTCCTTTACCTTTAAATACGCGTCTGATTGGGACTTAAAAGGTTTTAGAAAACGTAATTCACTTTCAATTACTTCATTTTCAACAATTCGTTTTATTTCCTGTTCACCACTTCCAACCTCCTTATTTCCTTCCCATTTGCTTGTAGCACCTATTTCACCATCGGAACCCACAAATTCCTTCTTCATATTTGGATCTCTTTTACCCCAAGGACTCCAATTATCCTGATTTTTCAAATATTTAAGATATTGGAAAACAACCGGAACAGACTGCCGCACTTTTATGTTTCTGCTAACATCATAACCTTTAGGTGCAATCATAGCTAAAATAAAAACCAGAACAACAATACCAGCAAGTATATATAAAACTGTAGTCATTTGTTTATCAGTTAATTGGTTACCTTTAAATATAAAGCAAATTAATTTTCTTTCCTATATCTTTCTATAATTTTATCAATACTTTTAATAGACTTTTTGGTCCAATCCAATCGTTTTTCCAAAATTTCACCTTCGGACAGACGCCAGGGCAATTTTGATCTTTTAAGTTGTTGTGTTAAATTATACAATATAATGGCCGCAGAAACCGAGATGTTGAGACTCTCTGAAAATCCTGACATCGGTATTTTCAAAGTACCATCAGCCTGCTCTATAACCTCAGCACTAAGACCTTCTTTTTCGGTCCCAAAAAACAATGCCACTTTATCTTCCAATTTAAAATCCTCCAGTAATGTTGAATCAGAATTAGGAGTGGTTGCAATAATCTTATATCCATCGCCTCGCAATTTACTTATACAGGGTTCAACAGTAGTATATCGTTCTATATCTACCCATTTTTGAGCCCCCATTGCTATATTTTTATCGAGACGTTGTCCAAATCGGTCTTCAATGATATGCGCTTTCTGAATACCAAAAACGTCACAACTTCTTATTACTGCACTGGCATTATGCATCTGAAAAACATCTTCAATGGCCACAGTAATATAATTAGTGCGCTCGCTTAAAACATCATTAAATCGTTTTAGGCGTTCAGGTGTAATATAAGTTTCCAAATAGGAAAGCAGATCAAGATCTATCATTGCTCTAATTTAAGAAAAATGTATCTTTATAATAGACCCAGAATCATGCAAAAAAAAATTGTTGTACTTACAGGAGCCGGAATGAGCGCAGATAGCGGAATCAGAACTTTCCGTGATGCCGATGGGCTTTGGGAAGGTCATGACGTAATGGAAGTTGCATCCCCTTACGGTTTTGCCCGAAACCCTCACCTTGTATTAGATTTTTACAACCAAAGGAGAAAGCAGCTATTGGAAGTTGCCCCTAATCCTGGCCATAAAATGCTGGTTGAACTTGAACAATACTTCAATGTTACTATTATTACACAGAATGTAGATGATTTACATGAACGTGCTGGCAGTTCTCATATTCTCCATCTCCATGGTGAACTGCTTAAAGTTCGCAGTACAGGTGATGAAACAATTGTTTTAAATTGGAAAAAAGATCTAATCCATGGTGAGAAATGTCCAAAAGGATATCAATTACGGCCTCATATTGTTTGGTTTGGTGAGGAAGTTCCATTATTATCTGAAGCCGCACAGATTACTGTTACCGCAGACATTCTTATTATTATTGGAACGTCAATGCAGGTATATCCGGCAGCCGGTCTCCTGAATTATGCAAGACAGGGCACACCTATATATTTTATTGATCCAAAACCAAGTATAAATGCTTCAGATTTTGAAAATCTCACAATTATTCAATCTACCGCAGCAAAAGGTGTTCCTACCTTGGTAAAGGACCTAATCCATAAAGAGTTTTAGTGAGCGTTGCCCATTCCAAAATGGCTTCGCGTTGTTCTGCAGAGAGTCTGGCTTCTTGGTGAACCCAGGTATATTCTTTTAAAGGCATTTCAGCTTCTTCAATGACCTCAATCAGTTCTTCTAATTTGTGGTCCTTTTGCCTCTCGCTGTAATTATCCCATTCAGACAAATTCAGATGTGTTTTAGCATCTTTGACATGGAATGAAAGCCACCACGATACTGGTGCAATATTGTTATACCATGGATATTCTGTATTGTTACTGTGACAATCATAACAACTACGAGTTAAAATGGTTTTAACATTTTCAGGAGGATTAGTTTCATTTATGAAACTGGCTAAATGATTGCCCTGGTTGATATTCTTTTCCGGCCTGAAGAATTGGATGGCAATAAAAACAAGTAATAGCAATTTTGCCATTTTTTTCATTACTTTCATTTGGGGGTACTTTTGTTGGGCCAAAATACAAATTTTTGTGACTAAATCTGAATTATTCAAATCATTAAATTATGTAGACGGGACTCGTGTAAAACGCATTGAAGTAACCCAAATGGTGCTTAATAACCCTCCTGTTATTTCACCTTTGATGGAAATTGCATTTGAGGATAATGGGGTAATTTCATCAAAAGCCTGCTGGATTTTAGAATTTGTCGCCAAAAAAGACATCCAGGTAATACTAACTCATATTGATACTTTTACTTTGGGCATCTCTAAAGTGCAATTAGATTCGTCTATAAGGCCAGTGGCTAAAATTTGTGAACTTCTTATGAAGGCATTTTTTTCAAAATCAAAAAATGAAGTTCAGACGAAATTAAAAGAATATCACCTGGAAAAAATCACTACATCGTGTTTTGACTGGCTCATTGGGGAACATAAAGTAGCTTCTAAAGCCTACTCAATGACGAGCCTTTATTTATTGGGTAACAAATTTGAATGGATTCGACCTGAACTCCAAATAATTTTAGAACAAAATTACAGCCTGGGAAGCGCAGCCTATAAAGCAAGGGCCAGACAAATTCTTGCATTAATCAATAAGAAAAACCAAAACCAAAAAAGAGAAGTATAAGTAAACTAACCAACTCACCTCAAAAATTTTAACTATCCTTCCAATATGCTTTTAATCTCCCCAGCATATAAGTATATTTACATCTTTCAAAAAATAATCAATCCTAAAGCATATGTCGTTAAATCAATTAAACGCCATTTCTCCAATTGACGGCAGATACAGATCCAAAGTCGATTCCCTTGCAAATTTCTTTTCAGAAGAAGCGTTAATAAAGTACAGGGTTATGGTTGAAATTGAATACTTCATTGCACTATGTGAATTAGAACTGCCACAACTCCCAAAATTATCCCAGGACAGAATCGTTTCCCTTCGAAATATTTTTGAAAACTTTAGTCTGGATGATGCTTTGGCCATTAAAAAAATAGAGAGGACTACTAACCATGATGTGAAAGCAGTAGAGTATTTTATAAAGGATAAGTTCGATGGATTGGGGTTAGAAAAATATAAAGAATTTATCCACTTTGGACTTACTTCACAAGACATTAACAATACGGCAATACCCTATTCCATAAAAGAAGCTATGAATGAGGTCTATGTGCCACTATTTATGGAATTGAAAGCCGTTTTAAAGACTTTAGTAAAAAGTTGGGAAGATATACCCATGCTGGCACGAACTCATGGACAGCCTGCTTCACCAACTCGTTTGGGTAAAGAAATTAATGTTTTTGTTGTACGCCTCGAGGAACAGTTCAACCTTTTAAATGATATTCCCAGTGCCGCGAAATTTGGCGGCGCAACCGGTAATTATAATGCCCATAAAGTGGCTTACCCAGATATAGATTGGCAAAATTTTGGACAAAAGTTTGTTCAGGATAAATTGGGATTATCCCATTCCTTCCCTACTACTCAAATTGAGCATTATGATCATATGGCCGCTTTATTTGACACGCTTAAGCGTATCAATACCATTGTAATTGATTTAAATCGGGATATGTGGACTTACGTTTCCATGGACTATTTTAAACAAAAAATAACCGCAGGAGAAGTAGGTTCTTCGGCAATGCCCCATAAGGTAAATCCAATCGATTTTGAAAATTCAGAAGGTAATTTAGGGATTGCCAATGCTATTTTTCAACATTTATCTTCGAAGTTGCCTATTTCACGTTTACAGCGCGATCTAACTGACAGCACAGTACTGCGTAACGTGGGAGTTCCCTTTGCACATACCTTAATTGCATTTAAAGCTACGCTAAAAGGACTAAACAAATTACTACTGAATAAAGTTAAATTTGAAAAAGACTTGGAAGACAATTGGGCCGTAGTGGCTGAAGCAATTCAAACCATCCTCAGAAGGGAAGGTTACCCCAATCCTTATGAGGCATTAAAGGGACTTACCAGAACCAATGAAGGTATTACCAAAAAATCAATTGCAGAATTTATTGATCTGTTGGAAATAAAAGAAGAGCTAAAGACCGAATTAAAAAATATCAGCCCCAGTAATTATACCGGTATTTAAAAAAGACGTTTCTATAGTGCATAGAAACCCGGTCTATGTTACAATCCCCTTAATTAAAGCTTCAATGCTATTCTTTTTTAAGTATTTGTAAATGAGGGTAAGGTATTTCAATTCCTGCCTTATCAAGTGCAAATTTACAGCCTTCAATTGTACTAAAATATACATCCCAGTAATGCTCTGGTTTAGCGAAGGGCCTTACCGCTAAATTTATGGAACTGTCGGCCAATTCGGATACATTTACAGAAGGCGCAGGTTCCTGTAATACTTTTTCATTAGAAGTAAGGACACTCAATAATACCTCTTTAGTCTTTTTTATATCTGCACCATAATCCACTCCAATTTCAATATCTACTCTTATTTTACCTTCGGCCGTATAATTAATTATATTACCATTTGCCATAGCTCCATTAGGAACAATTGCTAACTTGTTTTGCGGTGTAATAAGTTTTGTGGTGAAAATTTCAATTTCCTTAACAGCACCTAATACCCCTTGAGCCTCAATTAAATCCCCTATTTTGTATGGCCTGAAAATCATGATTAGAACTCCTCCCGCAAAATTTGACAAGGATCCCTGTAAAGCTAACCCTACAGCCAACCCGGCAGCAGCAAGTACAGCGGCAAATGTGGTTACATTCACCCCTAATTGGGAGATAACAATAATGATTAGAAATATTTTTAAACCCCAGGAAGCCAGATTTAAAAGAAAGCGCTGTAAAGATTCATCATACTTACTTTTGGACATCGCTTTTCTGGAAGCTCCAATAATCTTATTAATTACCCAGGAACCAATTAAAAATATGAGTATCGCTCCAATAAGTTTGGGGCCGTAAGTGGTAATGAAATCTATTCCCTTGTCAATCCAAATTTCTGTGTTTCCCATAGTAATTAATTTTTAGAGTTATTTAGGGCAGGAAGATATAAAATAGCTCAGAGAAATTTAAATGGAATTAACACTTTTAAATTAATTTCACTTTTTAATAACAAAAAACCCCTCCGAAATTAATCCGGAAGGGTTTTATTATTAAGCTAAAAATATTAATTTATCCTTTAAGGAACTGGCCAATTTCCCCTAGTCCTTCGCCTTTGAAATCAGATTTTTGTATGGCATTCATAAGTTCAACAATGTGGCCAGGGTTCATATCCTTACCCAGAACCCGGATGATCGCAAAGCCTTTATCATCACTGCTGCCATAGATAATTACCTCATCTATTTCATCTTCATCACCTACATATTTAATAACGCCTTTACCGTACTCAGAATTCAGTTTCATAAGTTCAACAAAATCACTATTCTTTAAAATAGCATTTACCTTCGCTTTTTCAACTTCATATTCGGCCTCATTATTACTGGTCTTCTTAAAGGCCAATAAATTTAATTTTTTTAATGATTGCATGGCCTCTTGCTGTGTTGCTGATAAATCTTCATTTTCCAAATTCAGAATGCTCGTTGGAACATCTAATGAAATAAAATTCGGGTTTTCTGAATTATCCACGTAATATTCCTGAAGGCTTTGTGTGGAAGAACAAGCGAAAAAAGCTAGTAAACTGATTATAGAAAGTGCTATTGTTGTTTTTTTCATTTTGTGATCTTTTAATTCAATTAAAACTTGTAGAAAAGGCAATTGACCTGTTGTGCGTTTAATAACTTCTCAACGGTCAATTACCTTTTTATTTATTTGCTATTCCGATTTGCTCTTTTTTTCTGCTTTATTTAATTCTTCAGGTAAATTCATCTTTTTTGTAAGAGAACCAATTTTTGTAAGATCTATATCTCCGGTTAATGTTAGCAGAACCGTTTCTATCTGCCTATCATTTATTTCAATATTGTCATTATCAAAACCGGTAACGAACATTAATAATTCGCTTACATGATCGTCGTCTTTACCGTTCTTTATATAGAATTTTATATTGGTTTCTTTATCTTTTACCCGCATCAGTTCTTCTAAAGAAGAAGATTTAAGATACTTGTTAACCGTTGCCTGCATATCTGCTGAAACCGATTTATCCTCAGTGATAAAAACCTTAAGACCGCTCAGGCTTTTTGCAATATCCATAAATTCCTGGGCTTCCGGATCATCTACATCCACATCCATCTTAACCAATAAGTTAAACATGTTTTTATTAACTATCACCGAACTAACCGCATCAGAATCCTCAAATCTATCAAAAATGGACTGTGAGAAACCACTAAGCGGTAAAACTGCCATTGCTACTATTAGAATATACTTTTTCATCTTTCTTTAATTTTAATTGTTGTTGTAAATTTTTTGTTTTGTTTGTTCAAATTCATTTAAATAGGCCACTTTTTCAGTTCCACGTTCCAAATTCTGTGCCAATAGGTTTAAAGCCTTCTTTGTCTCACTATAGGCAAACTCAGCTTCTCTTTGTTCCCGGTAATCATTACCGAAAAATATTCCAAAGACCATAACTGCTACTGCTGCAATAGAAATCCATTTATGGTAAGATACCCTAGGTTTTAATGGAACCTGCTTAGTAAACCGTTCGTCTTTGGCTATGGAAAAGTAAGCAAACATTGGAGCGTATTGTTCCAGATGCGGTGCAACCGAATCTTGTGAAAAATAGTCTCTCAATTGTTTCTCCTCCTCTACCGTGGTAGTAGCTTCGAAGTACTTTTCCAATAATTTTTGAATTTTATCCAATTCCATAACTATGTTTTTGCATTAATTTTTCTCTAACTGTTTTTCTTGCTCTGGAAAGTGCTACTCTTACTGCCGTAGGTTGCATTTCCAGTAAATCTGCAATTTCTTTAAAATCATATTCTTCTACATCTCGCAATTGCAATACCAATTTTTGTTGTTCCGGCAATTCCTCCATAATTTTCTCTACCCAACTTACGCTGTCTCTTGCCTCCAGCTGTTTTTGCAATGAAGTATTCCCATCTTCGTAATTGCTATGAACCAGTTTCAGATTACTCGATTGTTTCGACTTTAACCTATCCAGGCAAAAATTCTTGGTCATGGTCATTGCAAAGGCCTCAACATTTTTGTAATTCGCAATATTGTTATTCTTAGACCACAATTTCATCAGTATTTCCTGAGTGGCATCTTCTGCCTCTTCTGCGGATGTGAGCAATCTTTTGGACAATCTATATAATTTGTCTTTAAAAGGCATAACCACATTTAAAAATTCTGATTGCGTCATTGTCGGTTGTTCTGTTGTTGTATAAACCATTCAAGGTGTTTTACATAAGCAAGACGAAGTACATCTAATTTTGTTACAATAAATTTTATTTTATTGCTGATATAAGTACTTTACACCCTTTAAAGCTAATAATTTATCTAACAAATCGTTAGTTAATTAGAAGGGCAATAGTGTTAATGAATATTAAAATTGGAATGATATTTGACAGAACTATGTAAATTGCAAAAAAAATTTTGATGAAAAAGTTTCTCCTTTTATTCATGGGAATTGTCTCCCTAAGTATTTCCTGCAATAAAGATGATGACATTGTTGGCCCGGAAGGCCCTGGTGGTGAATCTGTAAGTGTTCAGGACTTTATGTGGAAAGCTATGAATATCTGGTATTTCTGGCAGCAAGATCAAGCAGACTTGGCTGATGACAGATTTTCCACTAATGAGGAATACAATGCATTTTTAGCCTCGGAAGCCGACCCTGCTGATTTTTTCGACAATAAACTGCGCTTTACAGATGATCGCTTTAGCTTTTATAGTGACGATTACAAATCACTTACAGACAATTTAGCTGGTATCTCACGAAGTAACGGTTTGGAGTTTGGGTTATTTTTGTATGGTGAGAATGATACAGAAATATTTGGATACGTCCGTTACATTGTGGCAAATTCTGATGCTTCTACCAAAGATATCTCACGCGGAGAATTATTCACAGGAGTGGATGGCCAAAGTTTAAATGAAAGCAATTATCGGGATCTCCTATTTGGCGAAAACGCTACCTATACCCTGAATATGGCTGATATCAATGATGGTGTTATTACCCCGAATGACAAAAGTGTAGAGTTGACTAAACAGGATGGGCTAGTTGAAAATCCGGTGTTTATTGTGAATTCCTTTGACATTAGTGGGAACGTTATAGGCTATTTAATGTATAATGGGTTCACCAATGAATTTGATGAAGAATTGAATGATGCCTTTGGACAATTAATGGCTGATGGAGTTACCGATTTAGTGCTCGACTTACGTTATAATCCGGGAGGTTCTGTTAATTCTTCCCGCTTACTTTCAAGTATGATCTTTAGTACCAATACCAATAATTTATATCTGCGCCAACGCTGGAATGACAAATTGCAAGCCGTTTTTTCTGATGAGGATCTAACTGATTATTTTGCAGATCGAACGGGAGCAGGGACCACTATTAATACGTTAAACCTGAACAGGGTTTACATATTAACTACCGGCAGTTCAGCTTCAGCAAGTGAATTGGTGATAAATGCCTTAGATCCATACGTAGAAGTTATTAAAATAGGAACTACAACCAGGGGTAAGAATGAATTTTCGCTTACTATGGTAGATGATCCCGACCGCGAAGGTGCTCCGTTTATTTACACCCCTTCCAGAGAAAACCAAATTAATCC
>NZ_JBATGR010000403.1:0-2000 GCF_049665975.1 Eudoraea sp. | reverse complement strand
AAACCTATTAATAGTTTGTAATTATTAATAAAGGACATGATCATAGTTGGCCGGAAGAGATTCCCTCATTTTAATAAAACCTCCCTCCGCACCGAATAGTATTTCAAAGTCGGCATGGTTATCCTGTATTTTACCCCAAACCATAATTTCATAATTTAAGGTAGGAATCAAAAGATTTTGGAATGCATTATTTAAAGTAGTTTCGGTAGGTTCATCAGAGGTAACGGGATATTGTTGCTGAATCTTCTTGATTTTATACTTATCAAACTTTTCTTTTAGGAACGTTGTGATCTTTGACCATGAATCCTCAGGGACATCTATTTCCTTTATTAAAATTTCAATATCCTCAAGTTTGCCTGATTGATCAAATTCAATACTGTAGTGTAATTTATCTTTTTTAAACTTCGCTTCATAACTAATTTTTGTAGTATCTGTTTCTTTATAAAAACGAATTCTTTTGGCATCCTTTAGCTTCTCTTTGATGAAATCATGCGCAGCTTCCGGGAATTGATTTTTTTTAATTCGATGTTCGCGCTCAACCTTTATTTGAGAGAGGCCTGTTGAAAACTGAAATAAGGCCATAATTAATAGTAGTAAAAATCTATACTTCTTCATATCTAAAACAATTTACTTCATGATCATTTACCATTCCTGTTGCCTGCATATGGGCATAAACCACGGTACTTCCAACAAACTTAAACCCACGCTTCTTTAAGTCCTTGCTCAAAGTATCTGAAAGTGATGTTTTTGCCGGGGCATCCCTATAATCTACAAAACTATTTTTTATGGGTTTATCATTTACAAAACCCCAGATATATGCGCTAAAACTTCCAAATTCTTTCTGTATCCCGAGAAATGCCCGGGCATTGGTAACGGTAGCCTTAATTTTAAGTTTGTTGCGAATGATACCGGCATCCTGCAGCAAAGCGTCAATTTTATTTTGTTTGTAGGTAGAAATTTTTTTATAATCAAAACCATCAAAAGCTTTCCTGAAATTTTCACGTTTCTTAAGAATGGTAAGCCAGCTTAACCCGGCCTGAAATGTTTCAAGCACAAGGAATTCGAATAATGTAGCATCATCCCTTACAGGCACGCCCCATTCTTCATCGTGATAAGCTTCATATAATTTATCGCCCAAACACCAGCCACATCTGTGAGGTTCCATTAGTTGTAATCTTTTTAATAAAGATATGGCATTAATCGGAATTGAATTACTTACGAATGGTCATTTGTAAGGTGCTCCTAGCAATAAGATAGTAATACTTTCGTTAAAAAATAGTTAAACTATTAGTTTATGATAGTAATACTATTATATTTGCCCAATATTTAAATCAAAGTTTATGGAAAGTTTATTCCATTCTGTGCGGATTACAATTAATGACAAAATATTTTTAAAGGACCCGGAATCCTCAAACCTGGGTAAACGAATTGTTGAAGAAAGTATTCTTATGATCAATGATATTGGTTTCGAGAGCTTTACATTCAGAAAGTTAGGTCAAAAAATCGGGTCTAACGAAAGTTCCATATATCGCTATTTTGAAAACAAGCATAAACTATTACTTTATCTGGCATCCTGGTATTGGGGTTGGCTAGAATATCAATTAGTTTTTGCCACAAACAGTATCCCTGATGCTAATACAAAACTTGCAAGAGCCATTGAAATTATGACACAAGCAACAGAAATTGATTTGGCTTTTACCCATATAAATGAAATTTTACTTAATAAAATTGTAATTAATGAATATTCTAAATCTTATTTAACAAAAGAAGTAGATCAGGAAAACAAAGATGGCTATTTTGTTATTTACAAAAGGCTTGTCAATAGAATGAGCCAAATGATTAGTGAAGTAAATGTAAATTACCGCTATCCTGCCAGTCTTGCCAGTACAATTATTGAAGGGACCCTGCATCAATATTTTTTGATTGATCATTTTGCTTCACTAACAAGTTGTGATAACAAAAATACACCAACGGAATACTTTAAACACCTTGCCTTCAAC
>NZ_JBATGR010000402.1:0-1944 GCF_049665975.1 Eudoraea sp. | reverse complement strand
GGACTTAAGTTGGCCATTTACCACCATATCTGCCAATTCAATTTCTGTTAGTCCTGCTCCGGCGGCAAATTGAACATTCGGATCATCTTTTGTAAGCGAATTAATTTTTTTCAACACCCTTTTGTTGGCACTATTACTGCCGTCTTTAAGGCTTATTAATATTCTTGCATTTTCATAGTTATAATCCAAAAATTGGGAAATATCATCTTCATTACCGCCCATTGAAAAAACTTCAATTAACTGATATATTTCATCCGAAAATTCCGGAATTTCATTATATCCGTCTTCCATGGGTTCATAAAATCCTTTACTAAGTTCTTTTACCAGCGAAACCGGAGAACTAACAAGACCTACTGCCGGGTCTTTTATTAGTTCCTTTTCGTAGGCTTCCATCCTTTTCATTACCTCAGAGGAGAGGACATCTCCTGAAAAAAGTACGGAGATAAACTGTGAGCCTCCAAATTTTTCATTTATCAATTTTGTGGAGCGACCAACTTCAGATTTAGAAGAAAAATAACTTTCAACATTGGTGTCAACTTTTAATAAAAAAACCCCTGCCACCCCAATGATGGTTACGATTATGGAAATAGCAAGAATCCTTTTCGGATGTAAGGTCACCAAATTACCCATCTTACCCAGCCATCTATCCACGATGGGAATTTTTTTCTGTTCCGTTTCTGTATCCCTGCGTTTTGGTTTAAAAAATGAGAGCATTGCTGGTAAAAACCAAAGGCTCAATAGTAAGGCGAAACCAATTCCGATGGCCGTAAGTACACCTAATTCGGCAGCAGGCATCATAGTATGACTTAGCAGCCCAAGTATTCCGCCGATAGTAGTAATACCGGTTATAAATATAGGTTTCTTGAGATCTCTGTAAATTTGTTTACAAATTTGTTTCATGGAAAGTATGACAGGACCATTTGCCAATTCCTGGTAGTGTGCAATCAGATGAATCCCATAATCATTGGCTATTGCAATTATCATAATAGGCATTAGAATACTGAATAGTGAAATCTTCCAGCCTAAAAACGCCATCAATCCAAAAGAGAGAATGATACTCATAAGAACGATTAGAAAGGGCATAAATACCCCTTTCCATTCGCGAAATGAAAAATATAACATAAACACCATAAGAAACATGGCAATGGGAAGAAGGACAATCAAATCAGATAGTATATTTCCCTCAATGGAATATCTGATAAAGGGTAAACCACCTAAAATGACTTCCTCTGATCCGGGATGACTATCTACAATTCCCTTTATTTCATCTATAATTAAATCCGGAGTCTTGGTATTTTTTACAAGCACCAGTGAAACAAGGCTAAAATCATCAGAAAAAAACCTGTTAGTCATGCTGTTAGCTGCAATTCTTTTCTTTAAAGACACAAAATCTGCGTGATTATCAGGAATTTCCTCAAAGAATGGGGTCATAGACATTAGGCCGTCGTCAATAGAAATTTCCTGTGCGCTAAATGGCGAAATAATGCGGTCTAAACCTTCAATTTCAATTAAATCTGTAGCAAGTGCTTCAAGTCTTTTTAGTGTCGATGCATTAACAACATCTTCTGAATGCAGCATCAGCAAGATCATTTCACTTCCACCAAAAATACTATCCAACTCTTTTAAGTAAACCTTATTTTTTATAGTATCGGGGACATAATCATCAACATTCGAATTTACCTGAAGTTTTGGAATAAGAAGCAAGGAAAGCAATGTAATAACCATTGCGATTATTACGATAAAGGAGCGGTACTTAATAATTTTATCTTCCATTTACTATATAATATCATGTATTTCTGAAAACTTCAACAAAAGCCCCCCTAATACATTTTCCAGAGAAGGAAATCTTAAAATGAAAGTTCTAAATTCTCATCATAAATGTACTTTATTTTCAAAACAAAATCCATAAATCAGAATATTTCTATTACTGCTTTTATCCTATTC
>NZ_JBATGR010000401.1:0-11489 GCF_049665975.1 Eudoraea sp. | reverse complement strand
CCCCGTTTTTAGGAATAGCAACAATTGTTTCCGTACTGCCATTATTATCAAAATCTGAATAGAACATCTTCAAGGGGAAGTCTTCAGACGCCCTGAACTTATTATTTACTCCCCAATTTCCCAGCAGATAATCCTTGTCACCATCCATATCAATATCAAAAACCGTTATACTTTGCCAAAGACCATTTATTTCCTTGTTTAAACTTTTCTTTTCAACAAGTACACCATTGATATTTGCAAAAAATCTGGGAGACATCCATTCACCTACAACAATCAGATCCTTGATTCCATCCCCGTCAAAATCTTCCCATATTGCATCGGTAATCATCCCTGCATTTTCTAATTCTTCATTACTTTCTTTGGTGAATTTACCATTGTCATTTTTTAATAAATAAGACAGTGGAATTTTACCAAAGTCATTGGACACAACCTGATTGCCAATAAAAATGTCAAGGTCCCCATCATTATCAAAGTCGTTAACCTCTACTACAGAAGCATTCTCAAAATATTGAGGTAGAGCAACGGGTTCAAAAACGGAATCATTTTGAACATAATAGCTATCCAGCAACGGAGCCATTTTGTTGTAGAAATCAGCACCGCCGGAACCCAGGAATAAATCAGATTTGCCATTTGAAGTAAAATCGGCAATTACGGCTGCTACATCTTCTTTTATACTATCTCTGTAAATTTCAGGGATTATTTCTTCTACATACAATGAGTCTGTTTGAATGAAGATTCTTGAAGGAAAAAATTTGGATCCTCCAAAGAAAATATCCGCTTTACCATCATTATTAATATCTCCTATAGCTGTTGCCGGGCCCCTATCGGAAATCTGATAAGGGATAAGTTTTTGTCTGTTAAAATCCACATAATTATCTTCCTTATGCGTAAAGTTGATCCCAAGATTGTTTTCTACCTTCCTAAAGATTCTGTGCTTAGCAGGCTGAAGTGATCGATAATCAAATGGCATGGTATTTTCAGGCGAAATACTTAAGGTTTGATTTGTATTTATGTTTTTTATATTTTGAAATTGCCCATCAGGCCAGACTATTTTTATAGAATCAACCTTTGCGGTCTTGCCATAACCAAAATGGATTATAGGTTCAGAAGATGATTGAAATCCACGGATGGGATATAATTCCTTATACTGCAAAATACCATTGTGATATGAAAATACTTTAGTTCCAATTCCATATGAATTGAGTGGAGAATATTTTAACTTAATTTTCAGGTAGTTAGAATTTCCATTGGTTTTATTGATATATAAACTGGCAGGGCTATTTATATTATTGGTAACAAGATCCAGATCTCCGTCATTATCAAAATCCGCTACCGCGGTAGCCCCTGAAATAAGTGTATCATTAACAATCCATGACCCTGATTTGTCTTCGAATAAAAGATCAGATGTTCCTTTAAATACGTAGTTATGTACATTAGCCGAAGGCATCATATTAAGAGCCTGTTGGTCTACTAGTTTTGTGTTATTAATCTTTTTCTTAATCTGGTCGTTGGAGGCAAAATTGATAAAATCGAGATCATTGGGACGTTTTGGGATACCGTTAGAGATAAATAAGTCCTGTTCTCCGTCCTGGTCATAATCTCCAAAAAGGCCACTCCAACTCCAGTCCGTGGCAGCAATACCACTGTACAATGCTACTTCTGCGAAGCTACTTCCAGGTTGATTTAAATGCAGCATATTTCTTGTAAACTGGTAGTGGTAGCCAAACTTCTCAATTCTTAATTTCTGCGTTTGAATATTGTCATCGCCTTCTGAAGATTTAAGAACGGTTTCATCTTCGGGGAGCATATCTAAAGACAGAATATCGGGCCATCCGTCATGATTAATATCTGCTACATCAGTACCCATAGAGAATCTTGTGGTATGCCCGAAATACTTCTTTATGCCTTCTGTGAAGGTTCCGTCTCCATTGTTTAAGTAATAGTAATCATCTTCATGAAAATCATTGCCCACATAGATATCGGGGTATCCATCCTGATTAAAATCTGAAACAGCAACTCCCAGACCATATCCATTGACACCTCCAAAGATTCCGGCCTCTTCGCTAACATCGAGGAATTTTCCATTTTCGTTTCGAAGTAGCTTGTCTCCGGTTTGGTAATTTCTTTTTAACCGAAGATCAGCCTTTCCAAAAGATTCCTGAGTATGAACAGCATGATTTAGAAGATAGATATCTAAATCACCATCCAGATCATAGTCTAAAAAGGTAGCCGAAGAACTATAAGAATCAAAATCAAGACCATATTCTGAAGCACTTTCTATAAAAGTAGAATCTCCCTGATTAATAAAAAGTTCGTTATAACCATCAAAACCGTTAATTCCAACCACAGCACATACATAGATGTCCAATAGGCCGTCACCATTCACATCACCCATTACAGATCCGGTATTCCAACTGCTATTTCCCGCTACACCTGCTAATTCTGTAATATCTTCAAATTTAAGACCTCCCTTGTTCAGATAGAGTTTATTCCGGACCATGTTTCCGGAGAAGAAGATATCTGTAAGACCATCATTGTTTATGTCTCCAACGGCAACGCCTCCGCCATTATAGAAATACAAATAATCCAATATGTTAAGATCGTCTGTTTCCGTGAGTACATTTTCAAAGGATAAGCCTGTTTCCCTGGCAGCGGGATTGTAAAATAACTCACCTTCCCGGGAAGTGCAACCTATCAATACTAAAGCTAAAAGAAAACCTATCAGGGATCTATTCATTGAGTTCAAATATCTTAGGTTTTTTCTCATTGATTGCAACTATAATAAAGGTCCTTCCTGTTTTATCCTTAAACTGCTTCAAATGCTTAATCTCATCTCTTATATAAAAACCACTGGTATCATAGTCCTGCCATTCAAAACCTAAAGATCCGTCACCTAGGAGAACATTACCATAATTGGCATCTAGTCTTGAATATTGCGGCTTAAATTCAAAATTATTACCTCCCATGATTAGATCTAAATTACCATCGTTATTTACATCCGTACATGTAATACCGCAAATACAGGACAATTGGCTCCTTGAAGGAAGTTTTATTACCGTAAAATTCCCATCACCTTCATTAACTGCTATTATGGATTCTGAGATGACAGATTTCTTCATGATGGAGTTATCGAAAATTTCTTTTGGGAATAATTCAGATATGGTTTTTTTGGAATATTCGGAGGCCTTTAGGTTTTGCTTTTTTAAGGCCACCATTTGTGTGGTTAAATCCTTTTTCTGGTGGTGAGGATAATCCTTGCCATCAAAATTTTGTGTTACGATTTGTTCAATGGTACCATTGTCATCAAAATCATTAATCCACATTTTCATAGGCCTGTCTTTAGCGGGCCTATAGTGCAGGTTGCCTCCCTGGTTGCCTAAGATAAGATCGTTATCCCCATCTTTGTCTATATCCACCGCTTCAACAACGTTCCACCATCCATGAAGGCTATCGAGTGCAGAAGATTGAAGGTTTAATCGTCGCCCGGAATTTTTAAAGATCTTTGGAGAACCCCAATCTGAAACCGTTATCAGGTCTTTTTTCGAATCACCATCCATATCTGCCCAAGTGGCATCTGTAATCATTCCTGCATCTTTAAGGCCATAAGCACTTCTCTCAGTCGCATTTACAAAAGTACCATCACCTTTATTTTCTAATAACAAATGATCGGGATCAATTCCATAAGTACCAACAATGCTTCTGGAGCCTATAAAAAGATCAATATAGCTATCATTGTTATAGTCAAAAGGAGCTATAGTTGAAATATTTGAAAAAGTTGAAGGAAGTCTTTCTTCCGACTTTACAAAAGTGCCATTGCCGTTGTTTAAATAAAGGCGTGCCCTATAGTCTTTTTCTTCCCCAACCTGATTGCCCCCAGAACCTACAATAAGATCTAAATCCGAATCCCCGTCTGCATCAAAAAAAGCTGCTGCAGTATCTTCATATTCCGCGTCTTTTGCCAGCGAACTTTGATTTGTAATACTTAATGCGCCATTTCCATTATGTTTGTAGATTATCCCGGATTGACTTTTTGCCCCTCCTATAAAGACATCCTCGTTGCCATCGCCATCAACATCACCAACGGCAAGTGCAGGCCCCTCCTGTGAAAGTTGCTTGTAAATAAGACCCTCATAATCAAAATCATTATAGACATTTTCTTTATGGGTAATAAGTTGATTATTTGTGATCTCTTTTAATAATGAAGGTTTCTTCGTTTTTGCTAAGGGCGTATACACCTCTTTCGCATTAGAATGTTTTAGGGTAAGGAATTGATTGGGCGAAATGTCTACTAACTTTTCTGTTCTGTCATCCGGCCAGATAACTCTCAAAGAATCAATGCTTTTAGATGCTCCTAATCCAATAGTCATTACATGATCCATAGAAGATTGAAAACCTCTGGAAGGGATTAATTCCTGCAGGATTATATTTTGGTCATAGTAAAGCATTACTGTTGTTCCAACAGCAAATTTATTTTCTTTTGTTCCCTCGAACTGAAGTTTAATAAAGTTGTTTTTTGTTAGTGAAGTTGCATTGTTTTCATAAACAAAAGATTCCATATTCACATTATTGACTACGATATCCAGGTCTCCATCATTATCAAGATCTCCATAAGCAGCGCCATTAGATAAGCTAGGTATTTCAAAGCCCCAATCTTTATTGGCATTGGAAAATGTAAGATCGCCATTGTTTTTGTAGGCGTAATTTGGTTGTGGTCTAATAGGCATTTTGTTAATTATGGAATCTACAGATTCTTTTTTGCCTGTAAGAACCATTTTCTGAATGATTTCATTGGCAAAAAAATCGTTAAAGTCCAGATCCGTAAGATCGTGATTCATGCCGTTTGTAATATAAATATCTCTTAACCCGTCATTGTCCATGTCAAAAAGAAGTCCGGCCCAACTCCAATCTGTTGCATCAACCCCGCTGAAATAGGCTATTTCTGAAAAGGATCCATTTCCATTGTTTAGCTGTAGCGTGTTTTGAATGTATTGCTGGTAAAAGTCCTTACTTTGTTTTAATTTATAAATGTTGTAACCTTCAAATTCCATTACCGATTTTACCCGCTGATCCGGTTCCGGCAGCATATCAGTAATAAAAATATCTGCATTACCGTCATTATTAATATCGGAAATATCAATACCCATAGCAGATAAGGAGAGGTGGGAAGTCCAATCTTTGATCTCTTCATTAAAAGTACCATCCTGATTGTTAATGTAAAGATAATCGCGTTCATAAAAATCATTAGACACGTAGATATCCGGATACAGGTCTTTATTGATATCTGTAATCATTACCCCGAGACCAAATCCAATCAGACTTCCATATATGCCGGCATCTTCACTAACGTCAACAAATTTTCCATTGTCATTCCTTAAAAGCATATCCCCAACACCCTTAAAAATATCGGGAACTCCTTCCCAGTCCTGAGCTCTGACTTCTCTTTGTTCTGCATATCCCAAACTACTTACAGGAATGTTACTATTGTTAAGGATATATGCATCCAGGTCCCCATCTTTATCATAATCAAAGAAAGAAGCATGCGTAGAAAACCCTGTTTTAGCTAAATTATACTCTGAGGCCATTTCTGTAAAAGTAAGGTCGCCGTTGTTTATATAGAGGTCATTATCATGATTATTTGCCTTCATATTGCCGGCATTGCTCACGTAGATATCAAGTAATCCATCCTGGTTTATATCAACCATAACAACTCCCGTAGACCATGGTTTTGATCCTTCTACTCCGGCATTTTCTGATATGTCTTCAAATTTCAACCCCCCTTTATTCAGGTAAAGTTTGTTAGAAACCATATTGCCTGTCATATAAATATCGGCCAATCCATCATTGTTTATATCTCCTATCGCAACACCTCCACCATTATAGAAATTTCTATACTTAAAGATGTTGAAGTTTTTTTGGTTTTCAACTTTGTTTAGAAAATCAATACCTGTTTGTTCCGAAGGCAGAAGTGTAAAAAGCGTTAGGGGTTTATCAGTATCGTCTTTAGAACTTTCCTTTTCAGAGTTACACGATATGGTTATTGCAAGTAAAAGTATAAGGCCTGCTATTTTTTTTAATCCCGATATCATCATATTGTTTATTCGTTATTTTTTTCCAAAATAATAGGAGAATCATTATTAATGGTTACGATGTAGTAGTCTCTTCCTGCTATGGTTATATTTTTAAGATCTCTTGCCGGCCCGGGAACATCAAAATTCTGTTTGTTAATCTTTACAAAACCCCCTTTTTGATCATTTTGCAAAATTACGCCATGTAGGGCATCCATCCTACCCAATTGGGTGCTAATTTCATAATTATTACCTACAATTAAGATATCTTGAAACCCATCTTTGTTGAAGTCCTCTACAGCTATTGCGTTTATAGTCGAGGACTGCGCAATAAGAGGTAATGGCTTCTTTTTAAATGTACCGTTACCATCGTTTTCAAAATAACTACTAGCCAATTCGTATGCCTTCAATTTGCTGGCCTTATTTAACTTGTTAGCAGAAAAAAGATCTTGCAGGCTTGCCTTTGAGAAGTTCTTATAAGAAAGGTATTCTTTATTTAAATAAGGCATTTGTTTTACCAACTCATCCTTGGAAGCAAAGGGCGTCTCTATATCTTTGTGAAAGTAGGTAACGATAGGATCTACAGTACCGTTTTCATCAAAATCATAGCTGTAGAGTGAAACAGGTTTTAGTTTGGAGGCCTTTAACTTACTATTCAGACCCCAATTACCACAGATCAGATCGGTGTCTCCATCATTATCAAAATCTTCGGCTACAATCGTGTTCCACCATCCATTCGTATAATCCAGTCCGTTGTTTTTTCGTAATTCAAATTTGCCTCCATTGTTCATAAAAACAGTTACTGGCATCCAGTAACCAATGGTTATTAAGTCCTGATATCCATTGCCATCAATATCTACCCAAGTCAAGTCCTTAACAAGCCCAATATTTTGAAATTCCGGAGCTATTTCTGCAGTTACTTCATCAAAAGTACCTTTGCCATTATTTTCAAACAAATATTGTTTTGGGATACTGCCAAATGCCTGAGGAACCTGATCTGAAGCTATTGTAATATCCAAATCCCCATCGTTATCAAAATCTGCAGCCGAGACCACTGAAGCATTAATTTCAACACTAAGAAATGCCAAAGTATCTTTTTTAAAAACCCCCTTAGTGTTTATGTAGAGTCGGGGTTGAATGGGTTTTCCTGTTTTGAATTCGTTTCCTCCACTAACTATCAATAAATCATCATAATGATCTCCATTGGCATCAAAAAAGACATGCGACACATCTTCACTTAGGGCATCCGGCTCAAAAACCGGATCCTGAACTCTGATAAATTTACCTATACTATCCTGTAAAAAGAGGGCGGATGCCTGCCCTTTACCACCACCAATAAAAAAATCGTCTTTAGAATCTTTGTTAATATCGCATACAGAAATAGAAGGACCTTCATTTGTATTTGCAAAGGGCACTAGTGGATCACGATTGAATTCAATACTAGTTGGATCTTTATGGGTAAAATTCATCCTTTCGGGCACATTAGCAAGGAAAGTTTTTATACTTGATTTGGAATTTTTATAAAAATTTCCTTTGGCAAAACCAGCATCAAATACCAGATTCTGATTTGATTTAACAGATCTTAAGGTCTGGAATTTACCATTAGGCCATATTAGATTTACAGAATCTATTAGGGTGTCCTGCCCAATGCCCAAATGCATAGTATTAGAAACTGCTGATAAATATCCTTTGGTTACAAAATTTTCCTGTTTCAATATTCCATTGGATGTATAAGCCAGCACTTTAGCGCCAATTCCAAATCTATTTTTCTTATCTCCCTTTAAAGAGATCTTGATGAAATTATTGTTTGTAGTTTTCCGGGACTTATTTTCAAGAAGGTAGGCTTCTTCATTTAGGTTGTTCACAACAAGGTCCAAATCCCCATCATTGTCCAAATCTGCGTAAACGGCCCCATTACTGAATGAAGCTTCTTCATGATACCATTCTTTGGTAACATTTTTAAAAGAAAGATTTTTGTTATTATTAAACAGATAGTTGGCAACTTTTTTTTCAGGTATTTCCTTAATAAAAGCCATATCTGTTTCTGTCATTCCTGCACTTATCCTTTTTTGTATATTCTCATTGGCTATGAAACTAATAAAATCCATATCATTGGTAGCACCTTTAATGCCATTGGATATGAATAAATCTTTAAAACCATCGTTGTCATAGTCTGCGGCAAGTACACCCCAGGACCATTCTGTCGCAGAAATTTCAGATAGGTTTGCTATTTCACTGAAATTTTCAGCACCGAGGTTCAGGTGTAAGGTGTTTTGCATATACTGCGGGGCATATCCATTTTTCAGATAGTATTGGTAGGTTGGATATGAATATTCTAATCCAGATGTTTTATAAGTTTCCAAATCTTCCGGAAGCATATCTAATGAAAGGATATCGGTAAGTCCATCGTTATTCAGGTCTGCCAGATCGTTACCCATTGAGTAATGCGTAGTATGTCCCAAGTGCCTGTTATCCGAGGAAATAAGTTCTTTAAAAGTTCCATCGCTTTGGTTTATATATAAATAATCATTTTCAAAAAAATCATTGCCTACATAAATATCAGGATATCCATCATCATTTATGTCACTAACTCCGAGTCCTAAACCATATCCAATTTTACCCTGGAAAATACCAGCTTCTTTTGAAACATCTTTATACATTCCATCGTCATTCCTATAGAGCCGATCCCCGGCAAGTGAGTCTATTTCTGAACGTTGCGATCCCTTACCGTAAGTTCTGTTTGGATGCACGGAATGATTTAAAAGATACATATCCAGATCCCCATCCAGATCATAATCGAGAAATGCAGCTTGAGTTGAAAGGCCACTAAAATCCAGGCCATAGGAAGATGCTTCTTCACTAAATTTTGGAATACCTTTATCATTAACGCCCTTGTTTATAAAGAGTAAGTTTCTGCCCTTCATACCCCGGTAACTACTTACTTTACAAACATAAATATCCAGTAACCCGTCATGGTTAATATCTACATGTGTAGCGCCTGTCGTCCAGTTTCCGGGATTATTAATATTAGCAACCTTGGTGACATCTTCAAATTTTAACCCTCCTTTGTTAATGTACAGTTTATCTTCACTCTGATTGGCCGTAAAATAAAGATCTACGAGGCCATCATTATTAAAATCGGCCGAAACGACCCCGGCTCCATTGTAATAATACAGATAGTTAAGAATATTAAGTTCAGGGGTAGCTATTAGCTGGTTTTTAAAATAAATTCCGGAATGAGCAGAGGTAACTTTGTTAAACAGTTTTTTCTTCTTTTCGTTACAAGCACCTAATAGTAGAATTACGCTTAAAGAAAGTCCTAATATCCTTTTCATTTATGCTCCAAAATTGGACGGCAAGATAATGAAACTAGCAGAAATAGGGATGTTTTACTAGTTAATGTTTACCCTATTAAAAGCGAATAATTAAACATTCCAGGGAGTTAGAGGTGTACTAAAAATTAAAAAAAAGAGTCGAATAGTTTCGACTCTTTAAAAAATATTTTACAATTTAAAATTTTAATTAATTCCAAAACAGGGCATAAATGGTGGCAATGATGATCATGGCCGCGAAGGCGCCTATATTGAATTTGGCACTTGTCTTGAACAGTTCTTTTGAAAGCGGAATACCTTTTGGATCATCTTTGCCCTTATTTTGATTAAGACTTACCAATACTATAACCAACATGGTAAGTAGCGTTGTGTATCCCATCTGGTCCAGAAATGGAACATTTACAAAAATGGGGCTGTCAGACCAACCGCCAGGTGCTATTTTAAAATAGAAAGCTATAGGTATAGACACCAAGGCTCCAACAATAGCTGCCCTATTGGTTGTTTTCTTCCAGAATAAACCTAGCATAAATACGGCCAAAATCCCAGGGCTGACCAATCCGGTCCATTCCTGTATAAACTGGAATGCCTGATCTATTCCTCCCAAAAGAGGGGCCATTATGCCAGCAATAATAAGCGCAGCGCCTGCTGAAAGACGACCCACATTCACTGTTTTCTTGTCAGAGGCATTTTTATCAATATACTGCTTATAAATATCCATGGTAAAAATGGTGGATGTAGAATTTAACATAGACGCCAGGGAAGACACAATAGCAGCTGCCAAAGCCGCAAAAGCGACTCCTTTAAGTCCGGTTGGTAAAAATTGTAATAGCCATGGATATGCTTTATCTGCTTGTTCAAGGGAAGGTAGATTTTGCTGCCCGATTTCCCCAAGACGATTCATAATCTCGGCATCATGTATCATCACATAAGCGGCAATGCCGGGGACAACCACAATAACAGGAATAACTATTTTTAAAAAGGCAGCCAGAATAATTCCCTTTTGCGCTTCTCTTAAAGACTTAGCGGCCAATGTTCTCTGAATAATATATTGGTTAAAACCCCAATAATATAAGTTAGCCACCCACAGACCACCAACAAGAACCCCCAATCCTGGCAGATTAGCATATTCGGGATTGGACTTATCCAGTATCATGACAAATTTCTCAGGGACAGTTTCGTAAACTATTTTCATGCCTTCCAGTACTCCCTGCCCGTCGGAGACTGTATTTAACGCCAAGTACGATGTAACTAAACCTCCAAAGACCAGAAAGATAACCTGAATCACATCTGTCCATGCAACAGCAGAAAGGCCTCCGTATAAGGAATATGCTGCCGCAAATAATGACAGTCCAATTACACCATAAACCATAGGAATTCCCATTATGGTTTCCAATGCCAGTGAGCCTAAATACAATACAGAAGCAAGGTTTACAAAAACATAAAGAGCTATCCAGAATACTGCTAATATTGTTTTTAAATTTGTAGAATACCTTTTCTCAACAAATTCCGGGATGGTATAAAGACCTTTCTCAATAAAAATTGGCAGGAAAAATTTACCAACGATAAGTAAGGTTATTGCTGCCATCCATTCATAGGAAGCAATTGCCAAGCCCACTGCAAATCCTGAACCAGACATCCCGATAAATTGTTCTGCTGAAATATTGGCTGCGATCAGGGAGGCTCCAATGGCCCACCAGGGTAACGATTTACTTGCCAGAAAATAATCTTCTGCATTCTTCTGATGCCCTTTTTTATCTCTGGAGACCCATAAACCTACCCCTAAAATCAGGAAGGCATAGGCAATAAAAATAAAATAATCCCAAAATCCGAAAGATGATGTCATAATTAGTTTGGTTGGTTGCTAGTTTATTGTCAGCTAATTATTCAATTTAGGTAAAATTCTCCTTTAATTAAAAAATTGACCTGAATATTATTGGCTTTTAACTTTACGTCTAAAGGTATTGATTAATTATATTTTCAAATAATTCCTGTTTACCACTTTGTAATTCTAATTCACCATTAGATTTTGCAATATCGTAAAGATCATTCAGATCTAAGTTTCCAAGTTCAAAATCCTTCCCTTTGCCTGAAT
>NZ_JBATGR010000400.1:0-2521 GCF_049665975.1 Eudoraea sp. | reverse complement strand
CAATTATTCAGATAAATTCAAAGTAGGGGGTCTGGATTTTAGCCTTCGCTATGGATCAAAAGTGTATCAATTGCCTTTTAGTATTAAGCTAAATGATTTTATCGCTGAGAAATACCCGGGAACTGAAAAAAGCTATGCCTCTTTTATGAGTAAAGTAACCGTAGAAGACGAGCGGCCATTTGATTATGATATTTTTATGAATCATATTCTTGACCATAAGGGATACCGGTTTTTTCAGGCAAGTTTTGATCCGGATGAACGTGGAACCGTTCTTTCAGTCAATCATGATTTCTGGGGCACATGGATTACCTATATGGGGTACTTTTTATTATATACTGGCTTAATGGGGATTATGTTCTTTGGCAAAACCCGATTTAAAGAGTTGACTCAGGGGTTAGATAAATTAAAGAAGCAAAAGGCAGTAACTTCCGTTATAATGCTTTTTGGAGTTTTAAGTTTAAATGCCCAGGTAAAACCTCAGAACGGGGACCATAATCACCAAAATACCCCAAGTCAGCAGCAACTGGATTCCCTGGTAGAATCTTCTACTGTTACTAAAGAGCATGCGGCGAAATTTGGAGAATTGGTCATCCAGGACGATGGTGGAAGAATGAAACCGTTAAATACGTTTTCTTCAGAACTACTTCGCAAACTGAGTTTTAAGGATAAATATAAAGACCTGAATGCCGATCAGGTATTCTTATCCATGATGTTAAACCCGGCCCTATGGTACAATACAGAGTTTATAGCCCTCGATAAAAAAGGGCAAAATGATAGCCTCCGGGGTATAATAGGAGTAGAAGGAGCTCAGAGATACGTAAAAGCGACCGATTTTTTTGACTCCAAAGGGGCTTATAAACTAGCGCCTTATTTACAAGATGCTTATGCCACAAGCACTCCAAATAAATTTCAACAGGATTACAAAGATGTCGATTTACGCCTTGGGCTATTAAACAGGGCACTTAGTGGAGAAATTATAAAAATCTTCCCTTTGTTGAATGATGAGAATAACAAATGGGTGTCTGCCGTAGAATACAGGTCCGGGCAATACAAAGTACCTGACTCACTTTATGCGAATTTCATCAAAAATGCTGTTCCTTATTATTTGCATTCTCTGCAAAGTGCAATTGCAAATAAGGACTATACCGAAGCGGATAAACTACTGGCTGCATTTCATCAGAACCAACAAAACCATGGCAGTGAGGTACTTCCTTCAGAAAATAGGGTAAAGGCAGAAATTATTTATAACAAGCTCGATATTTTTAATCGCCTCTATAAATACTATGCCCTTGTTAGTATCCTTATGTTCTTTGTTCTTGTGTTTACAATTTTTAAGGAAAGAAGGATATGGAATATAGCCACATACTTATTTAAAGGAATAATTTATATATTTTTTATCTGGCATACGTCAGGATTAATTATGCGCTGGTATATTTCGGGCCATGCACCCTGGAGTGATGCCTATGAAAGTATTCTCTATGTTTCCTGGGCTACAATGGGCATGGGGTTACTTTTAGGACGGAAAAGTAATATGACCATTGCAGCATCTGCCTTTGTTACTTCCATGCTATTGTGGATTGCACATCAAAGCTGGGTTGATCCGTCAATAGCAAATCTGGTCCCTGTTTTAGACAGTTACTGGCTAATGATACATGTGGCCGTTATCGTCGGCAGTTACGGGCCGCTTACCGTTGGGATGATTCTTGGAATAGTTTCTCTTTTGTTAATTATTCTAACCAATGCCAGGAACAAGGAGCGGATGGAATTAAACCTGAAAGAACTCACAATAATTAATGAACTTTCCATTACCGTGGGACTTATAATGCTTACCATAGGAAACTTTCTCGGGGGGCAATGGGCCAATGAAAGCTGGGGACGATACTGGGGCTGGGATCCTAAAGAAACCTGGGCTCTTATTTCAATTATGGTATATGCCTTTGTAATACATACCAGACTGGTGCCGGGTTTACGTGGAAGATGGACATTTAATTTTCTAACCATCCTTGCTTTTGGAAGCATTATGATGACCTATTTTGGGGTAAACTTCTATTTGGTTGGGCTTCATAGTTATGCCAGTGGGTCTCAGGTAATTACTCCTGTCTTTATTTGGTATACACTATTTGGGGTATTGCTATTAGGAGGAATCAGCTATTGGCGATATAAGTTGAATTACGTTAAATAAGTATACCTCTGATTACATGAGGCACTTTCACTGCTACCAATGAAGGAATGATGCTTTAGTGCATGTCAATTAACCTTATTGGTGCAGCCAACAAGTTTTATTTTTTTTAATACTTTTATTTAATCACTTCATCAAGTTTTAGGTAATGGCCAAGTTAAAATTCAAATGGAATTCAGATAAAATATTAAGTCTCTCAGCAATGAGTATAAGTGTTTTGACCCTTATAATTTTTATCTATCAGACTAACTTAATGAGTAAGCAAAATTATCTGTCCATTTTGCCTTATGTTCAAATATCCATCTCCAATGATACAGCTAAAAACACTTATACTCATTGCTG
>NZ_JBATGR010000399.1:0-8572 GCF_049665975.1 Eudoraea sp. | reverse complement strand
GCGTTTTAAATTCTTATCCATTAGATTTGGGTTTTGGGGTTAAACAGACCGTTAAGTCTATAAACAAAGAACCCCTGAAACCTCATGAAGGTGAATATTAAAGGATGTATGACTTTAAAAATTCGTTAAAATGTTCAATTCCCGTTAAACTGCATTACCTGGCTTGATTTTTACCGACCACTTGGTCGGTAAAAAATATCGACCAACGGTATTTTATAGATTATTTAGACCTTTTCTATGTCTTAAAAACTAAAAAAGGGATCCCAAATAATCGTTTATTTACTTTTTACCATTATGTTATTTAGGGAAATATTCCCATATAAAGTGTTTTAATGGGTGGAACTCTTCTTTAAGATCACCTGCAACCTAAAATGAATAGAACAGACTATTTAGTTTAAAATAGTCATAGAATAATAGAGTTGATAATTGATAAAGTTGGATTTGTGGTCTGATCCTGGGGATAAAATGCCATTCTTTCGAACATCTAATTAAAAACAACACTAATTACAAACTACATAGTTTCTAAAAAGCTGGTTTGTCATATTTGATTTTTAATTAAAACAGGATCCTTTTAATATAAAAAGGTGTCCTTTCAATAAGGCAAAGATCTAAATAGTGGTCTTAATAAGTTTTAGGACCCCACAGTTCTGTTATAAATGATAGTGCAGAAAATTTCTAGCCCACAAATAACTACAGACAAGGCCAGCGTTCATTAAAAAGGGCAATCAACCAAAACTATTAAACATCGTCATAGTCTATCTTTAAGGTAGCGGTTACCGGATGAGCCTGGCAGGTAAGAATTAGTCCTTCTGCAATTTCGCTATCCGTAAGAATCTGGTTTTTATCCATTTTTGCTTCACCTTCCGTTATTCTTGCAATACAAGTACTGCAAACACCTCCCTGACAAGAATATGGTGCATCTATATCTTCGTCAAGGGCCGCATCTAAGATCGAAGATTTTTTATCCATACTAAACGAGTGTACTTCATCATCCAGTACAACTTCTACTGCTGTTTTACCCTCAAGATTTTTGGTTTCAGATTCTTCATTTTCGCTGGCAGTAAAAAGTTCATAGTAAATTGAATCCTCAGCTATTCCATTTGCCTTTAATGTTTCACATCCAAGGTTTATCATTTCCTCCGGACCACAAAGGTAGAATGTGTTGAAATTAGTTTCTTTAAATTTATTTTTAAGGATAAAGTTTATAACAGATGTATCAATTCTTCCAAATAGTGAATCCTCTTCACGGGCCCTGCTGTACACAAACTCTGCAGTAAACCGATCTTTATAGGTATTTGTAAGTTCCAATATCTCATTGTGGAACATGGTTTCAGATTTATTTTGATTTCCATAAACCAAAACAAAAGTGTTTTCTGGATGACTTTCCAAAACAGTTCTGGCAATACTCATAATGGGCGTAATTCCACTTCCTGCCGCAAAAGCACATATATTTTCCTGTTTATTAGAAGTTTTAAAAACAAAGCGCCCCTCAGGGGGCATTACGAGTAATTGGTCTCCTTCCTGGAGCAAAGTATTGGCATAAGTTGAAAAGCGTCCTTCGGGCACTTTTTTAATACCTATAGTAATATGCTTGTCTTTTGGACTTGAGGAAATAGAATAGGCTCGCCTAACCTCCTCCCCGTTAACTTTATGCTTAATTGTTATATATTGACCGGCTTCAAAATTAAATTCATTTTCCAGTTCTTTAGGAATAATAAAACTTACAGCTACAGAATTTGGCGTTAATCTGGATATCTTGCCTATAGTCAAGGAATAAAAGTCACTCATCAATAAAAAATTTTTGCAAAATTAAGGAATGCTTTGGATTAATAATGAGAAATTAGCTTCTCTTTGTAACAAAAGATAAATTTGACCTACTAATTTTCTGAACAAAAAACACCAGCCTTCATGTTCAAACACTTTTTTACACTGCAATGGAGATCATTTTTCAGAGCAGCTTCCTTCAAAACAAATCTGGCATTTAAGATCTTAATGATTTTTGGAGCCCTGTATTTTATCGCCATATTTTTGGCATTGGGGGTTGGATCCTATTTTATTATTGAAAAAAATGGATTGGGAGACCCGCTCAAGTTTGTAAATAAATATATAATTTATTACCTGGTAATGGACATCTATATTCGCTATATGCTTCAAAAGATGCCTATTTTGAACATTAAACCTTTGCTTTATTTACCCTTTAAGAAAAGTCAGGTAGTTTCATACTCCCTTGGAAAGACTATTTTTTCATTCTTTAATTGGTCTCACGCTTTTTTCTTTGTGCCATTTTCCATTGTTCTAATTATTGAAGGATATAATCCCGCAGGGGTCATAGGTTGGCATTTAGGAATCATGGCTTTATTTTATTGCAATAATTTCATCAACATCATGATGAATAATAAAGACAGTGTGTTTTATCCATTAGTCGCAATTTTGGCCATTTTGGCTATTTTTCAGTATTATGAATGGTTTGATATCACGCTTTACACTTCTCCTGTTTTTAACTTGTTTTATGATATTCCCTGGACTTCTTTAATTTCCTGGGGCGCGTTAATTTGGCTGTATTTTGCGGCCTTTAACTATTTTAAAAAGAACATGTATCTCGATGCTGGTTTAGCGACCAAACACGATATTGCAAAATCTGAAGATTATACCTGGCTAAATCGGTTTGGAAACTTAGGCACTTTTCTTAAAAATGATATCAAACTAATAAAGAGAAATAAACGGTCTAAAACCACCGTACTCATGAGTTTTATATTTCTTTTTTATGGGCTATTGTTTTTTACCAATAGTATTGAGGCCTATGAGAACCCTGTTTGGAAGATATTTGCAGGCATCTTTGTTTCCGGAGGTTTCCTAGTTAGTTTTGGTCAGTTTGTACCAAGCTGGGATAGCTCATATTACCCCCTTATGATGAGTCAAAATATTCAATACAAAGAATATCTTTCCTCCAAATGGTATCTTATTATAATTGCCACAATAATTAGTACAATCTTATCTGTATTTTATCTGTATTTTGGCTGGGATGCGTATTTGGCAGTTATTGTTGGTGCAATCTACAATATTGGGGTAAATTCTTATCTGGTTTTATGGGGAGGAGCGTATATTAAAACTCCGATTGATTTAACTTCTAACAAGAAAGCCTTTGGAGATAAGCAAGCTTTTAATATAAAAACACTACTTCTGACATTACCCAAACTAATCTTACCCTTAGCGATTTATGGATTAGGTCATTACCTTATTAATCCAACGGCCGGATATATATTTGTTGCGCTTACTGGAATATTGGGCTTTGCCTTTAAGAATGTGGTATTCAGAAAGATTGAAAGCATATATAAAAAAGAAAAATATAAAACCCTTTTGGCTTACAAACAGAAAGCCTGACAAAATATAAATTGAAATGATTTACTCGCAAAATCTTACCAAAATCTACGGAGATCAGACAGTATTAAATATTGAAAGCTTAGACATACCCAAAGGCCAAAGTTTCGGCCTGGTTGGCAATAATGGCGCAGGCAAAACTACGTTCTTCAGTTTGCTTTTAGACCTAATTCAGCCCACAACGGGTACAGTAATGAACAATGAGATACAAGTAAATATAAGTGAAGCCTGGAAACCGTTTACTTCGGCATTTATAGACGAAACATTTCTTATTGGATACCTTACTCCTGAAGAGTATTTCTATTTCATTGGAGAGTTAAGAGGGCAATCTAAAACAGATGTTAATGAACTTTTAGCCAACTTTGAGGACTTTTTTCATGGGGAAATATTAGGCCAGAAAAAGTATTTACGTGATTTATCTAAGGGAAATCAAAAAAAGGTGGGGATAGTAGCTTCTTTTATTGGGGAGCCTCAGGTTATCATCCTGGATGAACCTTTTGCGAATTTAGATCCCACCACTCAAATAAGACTCAAGGCAATTATCAAGAAACTGGGCGAGGATAGAGAAGTTACCGTCCTGGTTTCCAGTCATGATCTCATTCATGTAACAGAAGTTTGTGAGCGTATTGTAGTATTAAATAAGGGTGAAATTGTTAAAGATATTCAGACCTCAACAGAAACTTTAAAGGAACTTGAGTTGTTTTTTGGAGGCTAAGATTGTCACATTTAATATGATGTTTTTTACTTTTATTACAGAGAAGCTTTTTAGGTTAATATAATTCTTTTCTAATATTTTAGAACCTGTTCAATATTAATCCTACCTTTTCAGGTCCTGTGGCATAATAAACTTATTGTTTTTAAGTTTAGATTACATAGAATACCAACAATTTTGAAGCTTCGTATAAAATTTATTCTGGCTGGTGTTCTTGGGGGCATACTTTTTAACGCTTGTTCTACCAAGAAAGACACTTTTGTAAACCGCAATTGGCACGCGATGAATACCAAGTACAATGTCTTGTACAATGGTAATATTGCATTTGAGGAAGGAAGAGAAGCTCTCAATATATCATACCAGGATAATTATTGGGAAGTTTTACCTGTTGAACGTTTGCAGGTAAAGGATGAAATAAGACTAGACTCTGAAAACAACAACCCAAACTTTATTATTGCTGAAGAAAAAGCCACTAAGGCTATTCAAAAGCACAGTATGGATATAAAAGATGAAGAGCGCAATCCACAAACAGATGAGGCCTTTCTGCTTTTGGGTAAAGCCAGATACTTCGACCAGCGCTATATACCGGCAATTGAGGCGTTCAATTATATTTTAAGAAAATACACACAAAGTGATAAGTTAAACGAAGCTACAATTTGGAGAGAAAAAACAAATATTAGGCTGAATAACGAAGAACTTGCTTTAAAAAATTTAAATCGCTTATTAAAGTATGAACGGCTTAGTGATCAGGAATATGCAGATACTCATGCAATGATGGCGCAGGCATATATTAACCTTAAAGCTCCGGATACTGCCATTCAAGAACTAAAAATAGCTTCTGCATATACCAAAAAGCTTCCTGAGAAAGGCAGGTATTATTTTATTATTGGGCAATTATTTACTCAATTGGGATATAGAGATAGTGCAAATTATGCATTTGGAAAGATCATTGAATTAAATCGGAAATCACCCAGAGTGTACATGATTAATGCGCATTTACATCAAATTCAAAACACTGAAATAACAGAGGAAAATAGGGAAGAACTGCTGGAAGAGCTGGAAGATCTCGAAGAAAATAGAGAAAACAGACCATTTTTAGATAAGATTTACAATCAGAAGGCTGAATTTTATATGGCTACTGGTTCAGACAGTCTGGGAATTGTCTATTTTAATAAGTCTTTAAGGGCAACACAAAATTCACCACAGTTGAATTCCCTTAATTATGAAAATCTTGCAGAATACAATTTCGATGGAAATGACTACAAAATTGCCGGAAATTATTATGATAGTGTTCTGACTAACTTACCTGAGAATACTAAAAAATTCAGGGCTATAAAGAAGAAATTGGATAATCTGGAGGATGTCATTAAGTACGAAGATATTGTTCAATATGCAGACAGCGTAATAACACTTTACAATCTTCCAAAATTAGAACAACTAACATTTTTCGAAGATTATATTGCCAAAATGAAGTTGGCTGAGGAAGAAGAGGCATTAAGAAAGGAAAATCAGGCTAATGCTGGTTTTGCAGCTTTTGCAGAATCAAAGGGAGGGAAACAAAATAAAGGTAAATTTTACTTTTATAATATTACCAGCCTGGGTTATGGCAAAAACGACTTTAAAACCAAATGGGGAGACCGGGTATTGGAAGATGAGTGGCGTTGGAGCAATAGAAACACAACACAGCTCGCAGAGGATACAGGGCAACCTCTCATTGCCGATGGTGGTATCGGTACTGGAGAAGAGCTGACAGAAGAACAGAAATATTCAGTGGAATACTATTTGGATCAGATACCCACAGATATTGCAGTTATTGACAGTCTTAAAACAGAAAGAAATTTTGCTAACTACCAGTTGGGATTAATTTATAAGGAGAAATTTAAGGAAAACCTTTTGGCCGCAGGCAAATTGGAAATGGTTTTAAAGTCTGAGCCGGAAGAACGCCTCATACTTCCATCTATGTATAACTTGTACAAGATATATGAAGAATCTGGCAGTCCACTTGCTGAAAATATGAAACAAAATATTATCCAAAGCTATCCTGATTCACGTTATGCGGAAATTTTAGTGAATCCAAAAGCAGTTTTAGCCGGTTCAGCAGACAGTCCTGATGCCAAATACGCACAACTATATAAACTATATGAAAATCAGGATTATTTAACTGTTATAACAGGCGCCGAAGTCAACATAAATTTGTATACCGGAGATCCTATCGTACCAAAATTTGAGATGCTAAAGGCTAGTGCCATAGGCAGACTTCAGGGCTATGACTATTTTAAGGAAGCCCTTAATTATGTAGCCCTTAATTATCCGAATAATCCTGAAGGTAAAAAGGCACAACAGATGATTGCTGAACAGTTGCCCAAATTAGAGCCAAAGGACTTCTCATTAGAAATTGACTCAAAAGGAACTGCGAATTGGAAAGTTATATATCCATTTAAAAGACAGAATGATGATAAGGCACTGGAACTTAAAAAATTATTGGAGGGATCTATTGAGGATTTAAAATATAATAACCTCGTTTCTAAGGATATTTATAACCTGGAGATGGAATTTATTGTAGTTCATGGATTTAAATCAAAAGACTATGCTTTAGGGTATGTAGAACTACTAAATAAAAACAAGGATTACCGAATTGCTAATGAGAATTTTGTAATTTTATCTTCCAACTATAAAATCATTCAAGTACATAAAAACATACAAGAATATAAAAATCAAGTTTTAACCCCAAAACCATAAACAAGATGTTTTCTGATAACAAAAAACCCAGAACTATGAACGAAATAGGAGGACAACCCAACAGAATTGAAAAGAACACTAAAATCAAAGGCGATATAATATCCGAAGCCGACTTTAGGATAGATGGAAAGCTAGATGGAAATGTAAAAACCTCCGGAAAGGTTGTAATTGGCAAAGACGGCTATATTCACGGCAAGGTAGAATGCGTAAATGCCGATATTGAAGGAAGTTTTAACGGAGAATTGCAAGTATCTAATTTATTATCACTTAAGGCATCTGCAGTTATTGAAGGTACTGTAACCGTTGCTAAACTGGCAGTTGAACCTGGCGCTACATTTAATGCGTCATGTACTATGAAAGGAAAAGGAGGTATAAGTTCGAATGAACCACTTAAGACCGCAACAGGCAGCAGCTCTTTGAGTTCTGGTTCAGGAGGGAGCTATAAATCTGGCGCTGTTAGTGGATCTGGCAGTAAAAATGAACCCGCTAAGGTTTCCTGATCGCACCATTTTTGTATTTCCATTGATTCCGGTCTAAGTAGATAGTTTTATAATGGAGCTCACTCAAACTTCTGGATACACTTAAGTCCCTTGCGCATCTAAATGTAAAAGTCTTATAGTTATTTCAATCAAAATGGCAAAAGGGAAAAAGGAAGTTAAATACTGGCTAAGTCTTACGGGAATAGCCGTTCAAATGGGAGTTATTATATATTTAGGTGCGAGCTTAGGTCAATGGCTCGATTTAAAGTATCAGAACGAAAAAAACACTTATACCATAATTCTTACTTTATTTGCAGTTGCCATTTCGATGTATTTGGTGATACAGCAAACAAAAAAATTGAACTCCTGATTTGAATAAAAAAATTATCATTTTCACGAGCCTGCTACTTGGCACGCTTTTGATTATTGGCCTACTTCACGCTGGCTTCTTATTCGCCCGAAACCCGGATGTAGATTATCGTCTTCTGCTCCTGGGCTATTTAATAAACTTTGCAATGGCCTTGGGGATATACTCAGCAATGCTTTATTTTGCTGAAAAGCAAAATAAGAATCTCGGATTTTTGTTTATGTTCGGAAGTACTTTAAAATTCATATTCTACTTCTTGATTTTTGATCCAATTTTTATGTTGGACGGTAAGCTCACAAAAGTTGAATTTTTTATTTTTTTTGTACCCTATTTTAGTTGTCTGCTTGTAGAGACTTTTGCACTAATCAAACTTATGCGGGAAATCGATCATCAATAGAATGCCTATCAACGGTTTTCAGGGCCAAAATAAAATTCTAAATGCTTTTTTCTTTTTAAGAGAATAGCTTACATTTGCACGGATTTTTAGAGACCCATTTTTATAAGTGATATGCGAAATTCTCTTTTGGTAAAATTCTTTCTGGTTTTTACAATTTTCTTCAGTGTGACGATATTCGCAAAGGAAGCGGAGATAAGTGCCGAAGAAACCAAAACCGACCTAAAAACGGAAATAGACGAGTATATCCAACACCACCTTAAGGATTCACATGATTTTTCTTTGTTTTCTTACACTGGCAGTGATGGGGCTGAACATCATGTAGGCTTTCCATTACCGATAATTTTATGGGATGATGGATTAGTGGTTTTTTCAAGCTCCAAATTCCATCATGGAAAAGAGGTAGCCACCTCAGGAGAGAATCATTACAAATTGGTTCACAGTAAAATTTATAAAACAGACGCAGCCGGAACTATAAATTATGATGCCGACCACCATGCTTC
>NZ_JBATGR010000398.1:0-9647 GCF_049665975.1 Eudoraea sp. | reverse complement strand
CCGGATTTATAGTCAGGTCAAGGTTTAGCGAGGAGGACAGGCTAATTTTAACATCGCCACCAACTTTAGTCTCATAATCTGTATTTCCATCTAAATCATAAGTCGTTTGGCCCAATGCATATGGGATTAAGGAGAAGTTGAAGCGCGGGGTTGGAGGTGCTTCATCCCAAACTAACACTCCGGTATATGCTAGTGAAGCCGTAGGGAATTGCCTTGGTATTGGTGTCCAGCTAGATTTTTCGCTCGAAGCCAAATGTAGTCTGCTAAAATTAATGCCCCATTCTTTAACCCCATCCTCATACCTTATAGATTTAAAAGGAAGAGCCATTTCAAAAACCCATTTTTCCCCGTCCTGTGTTACTTCAGATATCCATTTACTATCCCAATTAAGATCAACACTGCCGCCTGCAAACATCGTACCATCCCACTGAGCCCCTGCAGCATTAGAACCAAAAGTAAATCCTGTAGTTTGGTTGTTAAAGGGATCTAAGAATAATAAAAAATTGTCATTTTTATTAAATGAAAAATCCCGCCTTAAAGACTCAACAAAATAACTCCCGGGGACACTGTTATAAAAAGTAGCTATTAAGTAAATATTGGTGTCATCATAGGTCATCCGTATTTCGGACTTATCCGTTGCCTTATCAGTATCCATAGGCGTTACCATAAAAAAATCTTTGGCAACATCAGTTCCTTCCCATGCTTCATCATCCGCAATTCCATCAATTTTTATTGGTAAATTGGTTTTTCGGATATTTATGCGAAAACTTTCATTCTTTTTTTGGGCATTAAGTTGCAGTATTAATGCAAAGAGAATTAAAGTAAATGGAAACTTTTTCATACTACTTTTCTCATGAATCCACCTGAATTTTAAACACCTAAAACAAGCGTTACTAAGAGTATCGGTTAGATGAAACTTAGATATCTGGCTTAGTTATTCTAGACTATGATAAAGTACATCAAAAATTGCAAAAGAACCAGAAATTCCTCCGGTATTAGGAAAGTTAAAAAGCCGCGAAAAGCGAAGCCATATAAAAAAAAAGGAATATTACTATTTTATACTTCTAATTCCTTAAGAATATTTTCCGCAGAATTAGTTATGTTTTTGTAGCACTTATATCCCCATCTTGTAAAGAAAAACAAGAAAACAGCCATTATTGGCAAGTAAATGAGCCAGATCCTGCTTTGCAGAAAAAGATCCTTATTATTCATGATTTTACTAAATACCGGCAAGCATGTAAACATTAAGACAAAACTCAAATATATTCCAACCCTTTGCATTAGCAATAACTGATTCTTTGCCTTTGTATATTCTACAATAGTTTCTTTAAAACTATTTTTCACAATATTCATGCGCTTAATTTTCCCTAATAATCCCAGCGTAATAATGGGTAAAATTATTAAGAACGCTATAGTGAATATCCCACAGCTAAGAAGGTACCAGGTGTCTAACTTATCCAGGTTGACTAAAAAATAAATAGCCATGATGAAACATATTACTGCCCCGATTGATTCATAAAATGCGATCTTATCAAACTTTGTCCTATATCTTTCCTGTGTCATTTTCATAATTAGTTCATTTGTTAGTTTTTTTTGCTGCTCCAATTGATCACTCATATCTGACCAAATTGTTTGGATTTCTTTTAAGTCCATAACTTATTTTTTTAATATTCTTGATTTTAATTTTTGCTTAATCCTGGAAATACGGGTTCCAACATTAGTTTCACTTAATCCGGTGATCTCTGCAATCTCTTCGTACTTTTTTCCTTCCAATAAAAGGAGTATTAAGCCTTTTTCAAGAATGTTTAACTGGTGAATATGTTCATATACCATTTTCAAGCGGTTTTCAAATTCTGAATCATAATTTTCCGTTTGTTTCAGAATCACCTGATCTATACCCGTTGTATTGGAATGCTTTTTACTTTTCTTTAACTGACCGATTGCTGTATTCAATGCAATGCGATACATCCATGTACTAATTTTAGATTCATTTCGAAAAGAATCAAAAGACTTCCACAATTGGTAGACAATCTCCTGATACAAATCTTTTTGGTCCTGTCCGTTATCCGTGTAGATCGTGGTGATTTTAAAAATCACACCTTCATTTTCCCTGATTATCCTGGTAAAAGACTCTTCTTTACCCATATTTTTACAACTTCTGCTTAATTAGTAGATCAACATCAAAAAAAATCACACTTTCGTTAGAATATTTATGGGGCCAAAGAAAATTAATAATTAATGGACATGTCAAAAATTGATTTACCAATAAAAAGGGCGTAACCATATATTAGGAGAACCAATTGTGCCTATATGGTATAAAAGTACCAGAAAACTTCACCGTTTAGTTTGCGAACAAACTCTGATCCAGTCCTGGCAGTAATTTTAAAGCATTTTTATAATATACTTTTTTCAATACTTCGTCCGGGAGATCTAACCCATACATTGCCCAGAACGCGTGATACTTCTTGTAATACGGAAAGTATTCATCATCGGTTTCCAAAACTCTGAAATAAGTGGGAAATTCGTTCGGTTGATAACTGTCTTTGCCAAATAAGATACGATCCTGATATTTAACAAAGAACTTATGGGCAGCTCGAGGTTGTCTTCCCAGCTCTGCTATAATTGCACCAATACCTACATACATATTTGGCATTTGCTCTAAAAGTTCGGCTAGCTTTTGTAAATTATTGGCATACCATCCCATATGTGCATTAATGAATTTAGTTTCAGGATGCTTCTTAAACATAGCATGTTGCTCTGCTATTATTTGTTCCCATGGAGCTGGATTATCTGCAGATCGCTTCCTTCTTGGTCTGGTTTTTAATTCTAACCAACGTTCGTTATTACTATCCATTGGATCCCAGAACGACTTTGGATCTGCGGCATGTATAAGAACCGGGATACCTAATTCCCCGCATTTAGCCCAAATAGGATCTAAACGGCTGTCATCAATTGCTATTCGATTCCCATTAACATCATTATTTCTAAGCCCCAGACTTTTATATATTTTTAATCCTTTTGCACCATTTATAACATCCTCTTCCAGCTGCTTTACTGCATTTTCTGACCAATCCGGACTTCCTACTCCATTAAAATTTACATTGGCGAAGACTACAAACCTATTTGGGTAATTCCGGTTTACATTATCCAGCATATTTTTAAGACCTTCACCAGACCCTCCACTTAAGTTAACCATAACGGCCATATTCATATTATCCATAGAGGCAATCAACTGGGATAAGTCCTGTGTGGCCATCTTAAACTGATGACTGTGAATATCTATAAAAGGATACTTTGCCTTCTCTATTATATTTTCTGTGACCACTAGTGTGGATTTTGGATTGTACTCTTCAAAACTCATTTCCTGGGCATGTGACTGAAATAAAAAAGTTAAAAGAAATAAAGGAAGAAAGTGTTTTTTAACAGCGGTCATATTTATGTTATTTTGATACTCGAAATGTACTATAAATCTATGATGCAGATGTTTTAATTATTAAATAAAAGTATTCTTAATAAATTAGGGTTTGTTATCGTACATTCTTAAAAGCTTATTATAATCTACCAGGGTATCCACATCAAAAGTCTTTCCTACGGGGTTCATGCTAACAACGTTATCTTCAAATTTTTTAAGTAAAAGCTGAGCCCCTTGATCGCCATCTAAATTCTGTAAATCAGTAAAATAAATTTGTTTAAACAGGGCCGGTACGCCAATTTTATCGCCATATCTGGTAGCAATAAGATCAATTTTGTTACTGGTACAACGATCTATCATCTCATTGAGATATTCAGTATCTATCAAAGCCTGATCCGCAAGAAGAACAAGTATTGCATCAGTGTCTTTATTGTTATGCATCAGAAAATTAACTCCACATGATATTGAAGTTCCTAATCCAAGTTCCCAATTCGTATTTTCAAGAAAACTTACATTATCCGTTTTAATATTCTCCTTTATTAGCTTTGCATTGGAACCGAGGACGACAAGTACTTCACTGGCCTTTGATAATTTGGCTATTTTAATTGAATGCTCCAAAAGAGTTGAATCTTTCCATGGCAAGAGCTGCTTAATTTTTCCCATTCTACTGGAAGATCCGGCGGCGAGTATTAAAATAGTTACCTTAGAATTCATCAATTATGTATTGTTCCCAATTTATTCCTCAAAAGCATGGGTTCTTTTTCACGAATTACTGCCAGGATTTCCGCTATCACAGATACCGCAATTTCCTGAGGTGTCTCTGCACCAATATTTATTCCGGCCGGTCCGTAAATAGAATCAAAAAAATCATCTGAAATATCCAAATCGTATTCCATAAGTTCATTTAATAATTTTTCTCTTCTCAATGAAGGCCCCAACAATCCGAGATAAATTGGCCTTGCTCCCCTAAGCCCAACTAAATACTTAAGATCTTTTACATAGCTATGTGTCATCAATACAACTCCAGTCTGCTTATCTATCATTTGCGATGCAAATTCTTCCGGCAACTGCGAAAGAAATTGTTGAGCTCCGGGAAAATCGTGGATACTCTTTTCTTCAGATGGTGATGCGATAACAGAAACCTCCCATCCTGTCATGGCGGCATATGAACATAATTGAACCGCATCATGTTCTGAGCCAATTATTATTAATTTAAAACATGGGGTTAGTTTTTGCTGGAATACCTCTAGTCCTTTTTTGCTTTCAAAACCTGGCCTCAGTTTTAAGGTACTGTCATCAACTTTGAAAAGAGAGCCTGACTCATTACTAATACCTTCCTGCCTTGTAAAATAGGATAAAAGTTCAAAATTTTTCCGTTCTTTAACGGTTTGCCAAAAAGTTTTTATAGTCGTCTTATTTGGAATAAATGGTTCTAATAGAATATACAGTATACCTTCACAACCCAAACGATAACGACCATCGTAAGTCATAACTTTGGGTATTCCACTACTAAATACACTTTCGGCCTGTCTTTGTACTTCCTTCTCTACACATCCCCCACTAACGGCACCAATCATTTTTCCATTATCAAGGATTAGCATACGTACACCAGGACGTCGATAAGAAGACCCTTCCAGCGCCACAACGGTTGCGAGAACTGCTTTGTTTCCAGATTTATTTTTCGCTTGGTAGGCAGTAAATATATGTTTTAATTCATGAGTCATTTAAAAAAGAGTTCTGGTGCTTATAAAGGTTACTTTCTCATCTATGGTATATGGTACATCCCTAGGGGTTAATTTGATAAATCCATCCGATCTGGATAAACTGGTAAGGTCACCAGAACCATTATCTTTTACTAATTTGGCTTTAAGCAAACCATTAACCCATCTAATTTTAACCCCAAGAAAACGAGTCATGCTGCCTTTAATGCTTATTCCTTCCTCTAAAAATACCACAACATTAGGAATTGGCAATCCCAATGATTTTTGCAACCAATGTTTAAAATAAATATGATAATTGGCAAATGTTGATATCGGATTGCCGGGGAAAGAAAATATTACTGTTTTTGTGTTTCTATGTACCCCAAACCAGAAAGGCTTGCCAGGACGCTGTAATACACCGTGAAAAACTTTTTCTACACCTAATTCGTCAAGTATTTTAGGAATAAAATCGAATTTACCCTTAGATACACCACCGCTTAACAGCACAACATCCATTTCCTGGATGACATATGATAATTTTTGTCTTATCATATCCTTATCATCAGACAAATGTAAAAGCAGAGGCACAATATGCTCTTCGTCAAGGGCTGCAAACAAGGCGTAAGAATTAGATTTTCTTATTTGATGTGGCAATGGATGGTCTTCCACTTCAACAAGTTCATTCCCTGTTGAAATAACGGCGATCCCGGGGAGTTTTTTAACTTTAACAACAGATTTTCCAACTGACGCCAATACTCCTATTTCCGCAGCTGTAATTTTTGTGTCTTTATTTATAACCAGCTCACCTTTTTTCTTGTCACTTCCTTTATAATGAATGTTTTGCCCTCTTTGAGTTTTCTTATTGAGATTGGCAATTCCGTGTTCAATAGTAATATCTTCATACATAACAACGGTATCCGCCTCAAAGGGGACAACGGCCCCTGTCATAATTTCCACACAATGGTCTTCCTCTAAGAATTTGTATGTACGCTGACCTGCAGCAACTATAGCTTTAATGTTAAATGCAATTCTACCATTCTCAATAGCGTTATAATTTATTGCTATTCCGTCTTTTGTAGCGCGATCATATGGAGGAAAATCCCTATCAGCGAATATATCATCTGCCAAGACTCTGCCTATA
The DNA here is from genome assembly GCF_049665975.1 of Eudoraea sp. GTDB lineage: Bacteria > Bacteroidota > Bacteroidia > Flavobacteriales > Flavobacteriaceae > Eudoraea. The sequence goes on along the minus strand of NZ_JBATGR010000398.1, from coordinate 3,394 downwards.
GCTTTTTTTAAGGACACTGTTTCCGTTCCATAGTTTTGACTATGCTCTAAAACAAGATTATATGCATCGGCAAATGAGATCATAGAATTTCATAATTGTGTTTTATACAAATACACTGCTCAAAGCGGAGCGAAACTATAAGGTCGTTCACAATTAAATAGGTTACGTGCTATAATGGTTTATTCCACCCAAGATATTATAAATAAAGGTTTTACTATTAACTTTAATTAACTTTTGTTGTACAATTCTGCTTCTAATTCCAGATTGGCAAATAACATATATGGGGTTTGTAAAATCTATCTCATGTTTACGCGTTTCTATTTGCTCCATCGGAATATTTATCGAATTTACCAGATGATTTTGCTTATACTCTTCTTTTGACCTCACATCAATGAGTTGAATAGCGATTTTACTTTCCATAAGCTGATGTAATTCACTGGCAGAAATTGAATTAGTACTTTCGCATTCATCCTCAAAATAATAGTTGCCCAGCACCTTAATTTTTTTGTTTTCAGGAATTTGTGGAAACTTCACTTTGAGAAATGATTGATCTAAACCATTGTAAATTAGTAATAGACCTGATAAAACTTTATCTTTCCTTGTAAGTATTTTAACAACTTCCAAAGCTTGTAAACTACCCACAATACCTGGAATAACACCAAGAACACCATTTATATTACAATTGGGAATCTCGTCATTAGAAGGCATCTTAGGAAATAAGCATCTATAAGTTGGCCCTTGTTGGTAGTTGAAAACACTTAATTGAGCTTCAAATCCGTGAAGTGCCCCATAAACAAATGCCTTGTCCAGAATGACACAAGCGTCATTAATCAGGTAACGAGTTGGAAAATTATCTGTTGCGTCTACAATAACATCATAATCAGCAAGTATAGCCAAAGCATTATCGCGTGTCAGAAAGGTATCATGCCCTATTAATGTAGTACCGGAATTTTGCGATTTTAATTGCTCTAAAACTACTTCAAGTTTCCCTTTTCCGATATCTTTTTCACAATAGATCACCTGTCTTTGTAAGTTGGTAATCTCTATCTTATCGCCTTCTACAATTCCAAGGGTTCCAATGCCCATTGCATTTAGGTATTGCAGTACAGGAATACCAAGACCACCGGCTCCCACTACCAAAACGCTAGATTTTAGTAATAAATCCTGTGATTTCTGGCCAAATTCCTTAAGTGAAGTTTGACGTATGTAGCGATTTGTATTCAACTGGATTCTAATTTTGATACTACTTCTCTATAATCTTCCTCTGAGTTTGCATTCATTAAAACAAAATCATTCTCAGGAAAGACGAGTTTAATCTCAGAATTAATCAAAAATTTCCGTGGACAACTGCTAGTGGCATGTTCTAAATAATCTATAGCATGGGCTAATCCGTGGGGTTCCCATATCGCGGCTAAAGGCTCTGGTAAACCACTTTTCCTGGTAGCAAATGCAGTTGCATTATTTTCCTTATCTCTGGCAGCTATCAATTGATTTATTGCCTTTAGATCTATTAACGGAAGGTCACAGGCTAATACAAGCCAGGCAACTTTAGGATAGGCATAGTTTGCGCTCAACAATCCATTAAAAGGACCTTTAAATTCATCCTTGTCAATTATCGATGCTATACCCTTAGAAATTTCGGAAGATTGCTCTTTTCGAATACTTAAAAATGTTTTATCGCAAACCTGGGATAACAAATTATATACATGCTCTCTCTGCGGAAGATTATGATATTTTATTAGACCCTTATCCTGACCCATCCGGCTACTTCTACCTCCTGACAGCACCAGTCCATATAGTTTTATTTGTGAGTTTTTATCTTCGATTTCCATCGTTCTATAAAATTACCGATATAAGCTTACCCGTTAGGACTTTTAGTATTAACCACCAATGGAGGTCATGGAATTATCAAAAACTCCTTTGTGCTCCTTCTGGGCTTCAAAGCCAGTAGCGGCCCTATTACCAATGACTTGTTGTATTGCGCGTTTAATATTATATTCGGAAGAATCACCTCTTAATGTATCTCTGAGATTAATTTTCGGTGGGCCATATAAACAGGTAATAACATCTCCTAAAGCAGTTATTCTTAACCTATTACAACTACCACAAAAAGTTCGGCTAAAGGAAGGAATAATCCCAACATTGCCTTTGTGACCTGTTATTTTATAATTAATTGAAGTAGAAGTTTTTGGAGATGGTATTAATTGAATAGAGGGGTATGCCTTACTTATATGTGCAAAGATAGCTTTGTAATCCCATTTTATTGTATTGAATTTTTTAGATCCACCATTAAACGGCATTTCCTCCAGGAATCTTACACTTACCGGGTAACGCTTTTGTAATTCCAAAATTGGAATTATGTCTTGTACATTCTGATTGTCGAGTACTATAAAATTAATACGCACATTGAACCCTTCTGTTATTAGCCGAATAAGGTTATTATAAACGATATCGTAATGATCACGACGCGTAATACGTTCAAAAGTATCCTTATTTATGGCATCCATACTTACATTAACATCCTTAATGCCAAGCTCTTTTAGTTCATCAATATAAGGGCCAATCAATGTAGCATTTGTGGTAATTGAAAGTTCTTTAAGTCCCTCATTATTCTTAAGGTTTCTAAGCAGGACCATCAAATCTTTTCTAACAAAAGGCTCTCCTCCGGTAATCCGAATTTTATCAATACCCATTTGAACAAGTAATTCACCAATTTTTGAAAGCTCCTCGATGCTCATTAGCTCATCTTTCTTCGCAAAGGCTATACCTTCAGATGGCATACAATAATTGCACCGAAGGTTACAACGGTCTGTTACAGCCAGGCGCAAGTAATTTATATTTCTATAGTGATTGTCTATCAGCATTTAAAATCTCATATTTAGCTTAAATTATTTCAAAAACACTAACCTCCGCTTACCGGCGGAATCAATGCAATTTCATCAATACTTTTTATTGTAAAATCATCAGCTGCATAATTGTTATTTACAGCTACTGCCAGAGAACTAAGCCTGTTTAACTCAGGGAAAGTTTTGCCAAGATAGGATTTTAATTCTCCAACCGTGTTTAACTTTCCAGATTTCGCAACAGGAACTGACAGGGTTGAACTACCAACAATATCCTTGGTTATACCAAATAATAATACTGTCATATTAACCAATTATTTCCTTCTCAGGACCTTTAAGCAGTTCAGGATATTTGCTAAAAGGTTGTTTATACAATCTCTTTCCGGTTGCTGCTTTAAAAGCATTTGCAATTGCACCACCAGCTGGAGGTAATGTTGGTTCTCCCAGTCCGGTTGGAGAGAACTCGTTTTTAATCATATGAGTTTCTACTATGGGTGCCTCTTTCATCCTAATGAGTCGATATTTGTCAAAATTAACTGACTGTGGTACTC
>NZ_JBATGR010000397.1:0-2446 GCF_049665975.1 Eudoraea sp. | reverse complement strand
GCCAAATGGGATTTCAGCCTGCTTTATATCCCTGCCTATAAGTTTAATGAAATATGGAGTGTGCTTGCCTTAGTTGGTTTACGCCAGCAAGTTGGTTCAGAATCTCAGGATAAAACCACCACATTACTTCTTAACGCAACGGTTTTTGCAAAAATCAGTGAACGTATTACCCTGGGAATGGAATTCAATAATTCCGATCCGGGGAACTTTGATGAAGAGGAGGAACCCGAATTGCTTGTCATGCCCCAAGTCCATATTGAGTTCTCAGACCATTGGTCTGTACAAACAGGTGTAGGATGTGAATTTACAGGGTCACAAGTTAATGCTACCGGCGCTATCCGAATGATTGCGGAGTTTTAACAAGAAGTTGTATTCAGAAAATATTAACTGCTTAAAATATTCTCTTTCTGTGTTTTGATCAAAGGTTTTTCTTTCTTATCATTTACAAAGTACATATCCATCATCCCTTTGTTTTTAACATGTATTTGCCCTCTGTGCTCGCAATTATAACTATCCTTAATTAGTAAATAGGTGCTTTGAGAGACATTTACTCTTCCCGGTTCCGATAAGGATTCCATACGGGCTGCTACATTCACCGTATCTCCCCAGATGTCGTAGGCAAATTTTTTGGTACCTACCACCCCGGCAACTATTCCTCCGGTATTGATTCCTATGCGGACATCAAAGGGAACAATGTCCTTAGGTGGATTGAGTTTCGTTTCTTCCATCACCCGGGCAACTTCAAAAGCCGCCTGTACCATTTTATAAGGATGGTCTTCGGTAGGAAAGGGCAATCCTCCCGCACACATATAGGCGTCGCCGATGGTTTTTATTTTTTCAAGACCATATTTTTCCATGATGGCATCGAACTTTGAAAAATAATAATCCACGGTTTTAACCAGTAATTCCGGGGATAGGTTTTGCGAATAACTGGTAAAGCTCTTAAAATCGGTAAACATGACGGTAACCGATTCAAATTTTTTGGCCTTTACCTTACCGAACTGTTTTAGTTCCAAAGCGGTTTCATCGGGTAGGATATTTAATAACAGGTTTTCTGATCTGTTTTTCTCCTCTTCGATGATCTTATTGGTTTTCTTAACGAAGCGGTATCTTTTGTAGGATCCTACAGCAAGGACAAATACTAAAAGCAGTCCCAAAACAGTTCCGTAGATGACATATTGCTGCCGTTTGGACTCCAGTTCAGATATCTGTAAATCTTGTTGTGCCGTCACTAATTCATCCTCTTTCTTTTCAAGGTCAAATTCAAATTGTAGTCCACGGATCTTATCATCGGTTGCAATGTTGAATAATTCGTCCTTTAGTTCCAAATATTTGTTCTGATAGGTATAGGCATTTTTGTATTGCCCTGCTGTTTCATAGGCTATAGCTTTACCCTTGTAGATATCTCTTAACTCTTCTTTGGTGTCTATCTCAATCGCCAGGCTCTCAGCATTTTGATAAACTTCAAGAGCTTTTTTTGGATCTCTATTTTTATAGGTATTGCCAATAGCTAAAAGTGTTCGTACTTGATCTAAAGGTTGGTCCGAATCTTTGGCAGTCTTATATGCCAAATTAAAATATTCAACAGCTTTTTGAATATTTCCAATCTGACGTTCTTCTTTGCCAATAGCTGTAAGTATATGGGCGTATTCAGGGGTATCCTTATTGATCGCCAAAGCTTCTTTATATTGTTTTATGGCATTTTCATGATCTCCTTTTTTGCTATAAACTTCACCTAATCCCCATAAATAAGCGGACTGAAGTTGTATGTTATTCAAAGTTGCTAAATATGGTTCAACTTGTTTATAATAGTCTAAGGCCTTGTCGTAGTCATTCGTTTGGCTGAAAACTGATCCTATATTAAGCAAAGCAGAGGTAATTCTCACTGGGTCTTGTAACTTTTCTGAGAGACTTAGTGACTTTAAATAATAATCTAAGGCTTTAACAAGACTACCCTGATCGTAATAGACCCCCCCTAAATTACTGGACAAATTGGCAATCCCCAAGGTGTCCTGGATGGCTTCAAAAGTCTGCAGGGATTGTGTCCAATTCTCCAGAACCTCTTTATATTTACCTTGATAATACTCGGCTATCCCTTTATGTTTAAGGGCGTAGGCCTTACCTTTTTTGAAATCTATTTGATCTGCAAGTGTAATGGCCTTATCTGCATAGTCACTGGCTTGGTTTAATTCGTCAATTTGTATATATTCCAAACTTAAAGCATTCAGGGCAGCGACCCTTGCGGTGTCTTGCTGCCCTGTTTGCAAAATGTTCTTTAAGCTATCGATTGAATTGTTTTGGGCCATTGCCTGGTTCGACTGGAGTAGTAATGCCATTACCATCAGGAAACCCCATCTTGACCAAAACCCTTTATTCATAACTCATTCTTTAAACACTGTGTGCACTTCCGATAGACCGCTGGTGGTAATACGTACAAAATAATACG
>NZ_JBATGR010000396.1:0-3082 GCF_049665975.1 Eudoraea sp. | reverse complement strand
AGCCTATACTGCTTAGTACTGAGTAAACTGCAAATCAATTGACCGGCAAGATAACCTGAAGAAAGGACTGTACAGTCTTCACTACCAATCCATTTTGAAAGATGATTTTCCGCTTTTTTATAAACCGATAGCTGAACATTTGAAATTCTGGAAGCACCATAGCTGGTGCCATATTTTTTGATATTTGTTATAAAAATATTCTGGAAGTCCTTATCAGTTTGCATTCCAAAATACGAGGTTCCACCGAAGTAAAGAAATTTTTTTCGTTCAATTATAATTTCGCGCCCGGGAAAAGAATCAATGTAAGAGGTCATTTTAATAATTCTATTCCGCTGCCATTTAATCCGGGAAAAACAACACGACCATTTTCTTTAATTTGAACTCCATTTGCAATATCCTCGGATAATAACATTGCTCCGTCCATATCTACATAATCCAATTGAGGTAATAGCTGGGCAATAGCAGAAATCCCAACGGTAGATTCCGTCATGCACCCTACCATGACTTTAAGGCCTAGTTCCCTGGCTTTATCTATCATTCTTAAAGCGGGCGTTAGTCCCCCACATTTTGTCAACTTTATGTTTATTCCATTAAAGTGGAGTGCGCATTTCTCCACATCATCCTCTACAATACAACTCTCGTCTGCAATTACCGGAAGAACACTTTGGTGAATTACTTTTTCCATACCTTCCCAATCATCGGCCTTAAGGGGTTGTTCTAAAAATTCAACGCCCAATTCCTTTAACAAGGGTGCATTGTGAATAGTTTCCGCTGCGGTCCAGGCACAATTGGCATCAATCCTGAAAATAGCTTTTGTGTGTTTACGCAACTCTTTAATAATGGCCACATCATTATCCGTTCCCAGCTTAATTTTGTAAATAGGCCAGGGTTTTTCTTTCATTTTTGCTACCATTTTGTCTATTGTATCCAGACCAATAGTATAATTGGTAATAGGGTAATTATCTTTAGAAGTACCCCAAATCTCGTATAGCGGTTTTCCAACGATTTTACCATAGAGGTCATGAGCCGCAAGATCCAAAGCACATAAGGCAAAGTTGCTCAATCCTGTGGCTGCAATTAAGGTGTAAAAATCTTCAGCATTTTTAAAATTACAGGTCTCTATTTGGGCGCGAATTGCTTCAATCTCAGAGATCATGCTTTCACAGCTGATCCCATAATATGAATTGGAAGTTGCTTCACCATAACCGGTACAATTTTCGGAGGAGAGTGAAACTATTAGCGTAGTTTGAAAATCATGAGATTCCCTCGAAATTGTAAAGGTGTGTTTTAAAGGTAATATATACTCTTTTAAGGCAATGTTCATTAACTAATTGTTTACCACTAATATAAATAAATCCAATATAGAACAAAATAAAACCCCGGCATTCTTGCCGGGGTTAACATAATATGGTTCAGGATGATGTTGTTTATTAGTGAAAATGTCTTTTATTGCTTGTGAACGCTGCCGGAAACAGATTTCTTCGTTTGAACTGTTGCTTCTCCGGTATAGGAAATATCTGCCCCGCTGCTGGCTTCAGCAGTCAGAGATTCGGATACATTTACAGAAATATCTGCCCCGCTGCTTGCATCGGCACGGCAGGTTTGTACATTAAAATCTCTGGCCTTAATATCTGAACCACTGCTGGCATCAGCAAATAGCATATTGGCTTCGCCGGATAATTTAATACCCGCCCCACTGCTTGTACTGGCATCAACCTCATCGGCACTTAATTCTACCTGCAGATCCGAGCCACTAGAGGCCTTCAATGCTATTTTATCAGATTTAATAACTCCCTTCCCATAAAGATCCGCACCACTTGAGGATTCCAGTCCAGTAATATCGGGCAAAGAAACATATACTTTTTTAGTTGCTCGGCCAATATTTTCAATTGCATGGATTTTTAGTTTACCATCTCTTATATCCGTTCCAATAAGATCAATAATATTTTCATCTGCCTCCACTGTGATTTCAAAATCTTTGGCCTGCGTAATATAAACATCAAGGCCTTCTGAGGCAGATACAACGGTAAACTCTTCGGTTACCTCTCTTCGGTCTTCTGCAATAACACCGTTTCCTTTTTGGCCGTCACCAAAATTAATGTCAAAGGCACATGAGGAAAGAAATAGTGCCAGGATTAATGCGATTGTAATTCTTGCTAATGTTGTCATGATTGTCGTTTTTAAAATGTCCAAATTTTATCTGGACGCTGATTTATTGATTATTGTTTTAAATTGATTGATCAAAATTCTCTGTTTTTGTTAGAAAAATTTAATATGTATTACCCAGTTGTTGAATAGCAATGATGAATTGTAAACTTTTAGTTATTATCATTGGTTTTGATCTTTACTCCTTCCTCGTCAATTTTCATCTTAAAGGAATCACCATTGTCTTTAATGTCAATATCTACTCCATTTTCATTGATAATTATACGACCATCTTCGTCATCATCATCTTCCTCTTCCAATTCTTCCGGACAATCCAGACACTGCAATACACCGTTCTCTTGCATAAGCCATTGGTAATCTATTATATCGTTTCGATAAATATCTTTGTCGTATCGGGTTATTCTCCCAATGTGGCGTTTGGCAGATTCATCAAACCTTATGACGCTTTTTACAGGAACAAAAACCGTGATGCGTACTTCCTGGTCCCTAACCTTATTTTTGGCATCTGTTGTGTGAAAATTATCGAGTAACAAGGTATTATTGTTAATGGAATAATTATAATCGATTTGGCTTGCCCTTTCTTTTGCAGTTGCAAAAGAATTACCGTCTGCGTCCTTTCTAATTCGAATATGAGCAATAGAATCCTCAGACTTCTTAATATCAAAACGGACGTCGTTCGCAAATAATAGCTTATCCCCGTTTTCATCATAGGTAATCGTCATTCCATTGATCCCTACGTTTTCCTGATTTTCATAAAGATCACTGGACCTGAGGTTTATGCGCAATGTATCAATCCCGGAAGGAAAATTTAAATCCTCCTTAATTGTGGTCGTTCCGCTAAAAGCGTGGGCAGATGCTTGTTGTATTCCTAAAACACTCAAACCGATAATAGATAGTAACCATAAGCCCAGTAATG
>NZ_JBATGR010000395.1:0-2246 GCF_049665975.1 Eudoraea sp. | reverse complement strand
TAAAATGAGGCCTGCAAAGGTTTTTACTTGAAAAATGGATAAGAAATTTAATCTTGAAAAACATAGTCAATTGATTTTCAATTGATTATAAATAATAACATCGCTTTAGCGTGTTATCCTCTTGCTTATCCTCTTTCGTTTGCAAAGCAAACAAAAAACTCAAACAAATAGCATGAACTATTTGCGTTTTTGAAATTGAAATTTTCTTGCATATTCATTTTTGAAAAGTCATTAAAGACCTACGTTTAAATATCTTCTATTTTGAATCATGTTTTATGATTTTAAAATCCCAAGGGTAGAAACTCAATTTTTCCATATATTTTTGTTTGTGTACTATTAACATTTTTTCTGTTCCTTTTTCATTTATAGGAAGATATCCATATTCGTAGCAAAAAAAATAGGTTCCGCTGTTAAATGGGAAAATATGAGTGAACAACTCAAATCTATATCCCAATTTTGCTATAACTTCTTTCTCAACTATGCTTTTACCACTTGGACAAAAATGAGCCAACAATCTTCTATTTCGCCGTAGCTTGCTGTTTATTCTTCGAATCGAAAGTTCATGAGTGGGTCTATTGGTATTATGATAAATACTTCTACATTGTGTATCACAAAATTTTTTATCTGACCGCCCTTTCAATTCTTTTTCACAAGCTAAACAAAACCGTATATTCATTAGTCGTATTATTTAACGTTTATATACGTATGTAAACGTCTATTAATGCGAAAATAATATTTTTTTTGATGACTTTCACTATATGAGAGAATCATTACCAATAGTCATCCCTACTCCTTCTAGCCTTGGTTCTACAGATCAAAACTATAGATTGTCACTTGAATTGATGCAGCAAAAGCTATTACTGAAAAACTATAGTGAACATACTATTAAGACATATGTTCATATGTTCCGTCAATTTTTAAAATATCTATATCCAATGCCTTTGCATCATGTAAATAAAACCCATATTACCAAGTATCATCTTTGGTTGGTTACAGATCGAAATGTCTCTGTATCCTATCAAAATCAAAGCATAAATGCGATAAAATTTTACATAGAAAAAGTACTGAAGCATCCTGTTACTGTTTATGAACTGGAAAGGCCGACAAAACATAAAACATTACCCAAGGTATTGTCCTTAATAGAAGTTCATCAAATTATTGAAGCTACTCGTAATCTGAAACATAGAACAATATTATCTATTATCTACGGGTCAGGGTTACGCATATCAGAATGCATTAATTTGAAAATTATCGATATTGATTCTTCCAGTATGCGGATATGGGTTCGTAATGCTAAAGGAAAAAAAGACAGAGTTACATTACTTTCTAATGACCTATTAAAACTATTAAGGGATTATTATAAAATATACCGTCCCAAAAAGTGGTTATTTGAAGGTCAAACAAAGCAACAATACAGCCCATCTAGTATTCGGCAATTTTTTAACCGTGCCAAATTTAAAGCTTTGGGTCGTTCGTCTGCCACTGTGCACACTCTACGTCACTCATTTGCGACACATCTATTAGAGAATGGTACGAATCTGAGATATATACAGAAGCTTTTGGGGCATAGTTCAAGTAAAACAACTGAAATTTACACACATGTATGTACTACCAATTTAACAGATATTACAAGTCCTTTCGATCTATTAAACAAAAAGGTATATTTGAAAGGGAAATAAACGCAATAAACTGAGTTTATTGACTAGTTGTGTTGCATTAGATAAAATGAATTAATGAGATCAAGGTTATTAATATTATTCCTATTTACCAGTCTAACTTGTTGTACTCAAACTGATAAATACGTTGGAGAGTATATTAAAAAGGGTTCAGGAATCAAGCAGCTTTATAAATTGACCCTTAATTCAAATGGCACCTTTGAATTCGAACAACATTGGGCACAAGTGGGAATGTCTAATGAAACCCAAGATACTGGAATCGAAAAAGGTAAAGGGGTATGGACTTTTGAAAATAAATTGATCATGCTTAGCTGTAATAACGAGACCGACATAACCCAGGATTATCGATTAGACTTTGACGATACCGAAGTGAGGATTATAAATGACTCGATAATTCGCTTCGTGAAATCGAAACTTTTCTGGGTAGAAAATATGGAGCTCAAGAAAAAAATGTAATAACGCAACACAACAACGGCTATGATTCATCCCTGCTACCCCACTCCGCTCATAAAAAAATTCTTACATTAGATTAAACAAAAACATTACGCTGATGATTTCTTCATAGTGAGC
>NZ_JBATGR010000394.1:0-1957 GCF_049665975.1 Eudoraea sp. | reverse complement strand
TTCTAAAACTGCTTTATACATGCTTTCTTTTTCAGGTGTCATCATTCCCCTGACAAGGGTTCCGGCACCTCCATGAATGGCCAGGGCAATTTTTTTCATATTCTTGAGCAACTCTTAATTACTGATTTCGGATTCTTTTTTCCGCAAAATATTTTCAATAATGATCTTTGCGTGTACTCGGGAATTTTCAATAAACCATTTATGAGTTTCCATACCACCGCAAATAACACCAGCAAGGTAAATTCCTTTTATATTGGTTTCCATGGTTTCCGGATTGTAATTTGGTAATCTTTTCTCATCTTTCGATAACTCAATTCCTATACTTTCCAGAAATTTAAAATTTGGAGTATAGCCTGTTAAAGCCAGGACAAAATCATTTTCTAAAATAATTTTTCCCTCTGGGGTTTCCAACTCAATTTCTTTTTCGCGAATCTCTTTTACGGTAGTGTTATAATAGGCTTTAATACTTCCCTCTTCAATTCTATTCATAATATCTGGACGAACCCAGTATTTAACCCGCTTGCCAACTTCAGGGCCTCTGATAATCAGGGTAACTTCGGCACCTTTTCGCCAACACTCAAGGGCAGCGTCAATTGCCGAATTACTTGCGCCTACCACAGCCAGCTTTTGACTGGCATAGAAATGAGGGTCCTTGTAATAATGAGATACTTTTGGGAGTTTTTCCCCGGGAACTTCCAGGAGGTTTGGAAGGTCATAAAATCCTGTGGCAATAGTAATACTAGTAGCTGTATATGTATTTTTAGTTGTTACTACTTTAAAACCTTCTGTGCCTTTTTCTATAGTCTCAACTTTTTCAAAGAGGTGAATCTTTAACTTATTGGAGGTAACAATTCGTCTGTAATATTCCAAAGACTCATTGCGCTTTGGCTTTGCCTCGTTGCTTATAAAAGGAATGTCATCTATTTCGAGTCGCTCTGAAGAGGAGAAAAACTGCATGTTCACGGGATAGTTAAATAAGGAATTTACTATCGGCCCTTTCTCTATAATCACATAACTCAAACCTTTTTTTTGAGCTTCGAGCCCGCATGCTATTCCTATCGGTCCACCACCAACAATCAAAAGATCAAATCTATCCATATGTTTCCTTATAATAGCGGTAAAATTTAGCAAGATTATAGGTAGGCGCAAAGCTATGTAATTTATTCTTAAACTTATCAAAGAAAGCATGCAAAGCCAAGAAGGCTAACAAAACAAGTAGCATTACATTAAAATATCAGAACCTCAGAAATAATATAAAAAACTAAAATATAACCATAATTAACATGACTTATATCATTCTTTTTGTTTTTGATAAAACTGATCTTTATTAAATAATATTTAAATTGAAAGTCATGAATGTCCAGATTGAGCTCCCCGTTTCAAATATAATGACCACAAACCTTATAACACTTGATGTAAAAGAAAGTTTAGATAAGGCAGAACATTTATTTAAAAAATATAAAATACGGCATATCCCTGTGATTGAAAATGAAAAAATTATTGGGATGATAAGCTTGAACGATATACTCCGAATAAGTTTTGCCGATGGTGCGTATAGGGAAGAGGAAAATATTTCTTCATCTATTTATGAAATGTTTACATTGAGGCAATTAATGATAGGAAACCTGGAAACCGTTACACCCGATTCAACAATTAAAGAAGTTGCAGAATTACTTGTAAAAAGGGAATTTCATTCCTTACCGGTGGTGGAAAATGGCAAATTAAAAGGTATGGTTACTACCACAGATTTGATTAAATACCTCCTAAAACATTGCTAAGTATTTGCAATATTTGCAATATGTGAAATGGTGACCGTTGGATCCTGTGAGTTGAAAACAAAACTTCCCGCAACCAAAACATCTGCGCCAGCCTCTATTAGTGCTTTCGTATTGTCTGCATTTACTCCGCCATCAATTTCTATTAACGTTTTGGCCTTTTTTTCATTTTCAATCACAGG
>NZ_JBATGR010000393.1:0-4711 GCF_049665975.1 Eudoraea sp. | reverse complement strand
CGTTCGATGCTATTTCTATATTGTAATTCTCTGAAAGACTCGTAGATAGAAATCTTTGTAAATCGGTATTGTCTTCTATTATCAAAACTTGAGGTTTCTCTCTCACGTTTAAAACTGAATCACCATTTATTTTCTTGTTAATATCCAAATCTATCATAGGATAGAATTTTTCTTTGCCCTGATATCTTAGTACTGAGTTTGAAATGGCTAGATTATCTGTTGGTATTGGAAGACGAATTTTAAAAATACTCCCTTCACCCAAACGACTTATTATTTTAATCTCACCCCCATGGAGTTTTACAATTTCCTTTGAAATAGCCAGGCCAATCCCGGTACCTCCATAAATACGGGTAAAAGAAGCGTTAACTTGATAAAACCTATCAAAAATTTTCTCCTGCTCATCCAAAGAAATCCCGGGACCTGTATCTCCAACAATTATCTCAACCATACTTTTACTTGGAGACATACTGCCCTCTGCAGGTTTAAGTTCTATCCACACCTTACCACCTGGCGGGGTGAATTTAATGGCGTTGGAAATAATATTATTTAACACCAATTCAATCTTATCTAAATCAACACGTCCTTGAATTACATGTTCAGTATTGATTTGAAAACTTATCGTCTTCATTTCAGCAAGAGTGACAAACTGAGAGCTAATATCTTGTACAATTTCATTTAATAAATACGGCCGAAACTCCAGCTCAAAATTCCCTGATTCTATTTTAGATAAATCCAATAATTGGTTCACTAAATGTAATACCCTGTTCGAGTTCCTTCTAATTACTTCTAAATCACTATGGATGTCAACCTTTGTCTTATCTTCAGCTATTTTTTGACAATAGGCCAATATTAGTGTAAGTGGAGTTCTAAATTCATGCGAAATATTAGCGAAAAAATTAGATTTTAACTCATCTAATTCAGAAAGTCTTTTCGCTTCTAACTGTTCAGACTTTAGTTTGCTTTTAAGTTGAACCCGTTTAAGGCGATATTTAAATATCAAGTAAATAAATATTAGGCCGAGTAGAAAGTATAGACTATAAGCCCACCAGGTTTCCCACAGGGCAGGTAAAATAATAATTTCTATTTCAGCTCCCTCTTCATTCCAAACACCATAGGAGTTTGCCCCTCTAACTTTAAAAGTATAATTACCTTTATCGAGATTAGTAAAGGTGGCATAGTTCTGGTTTCCTTTAGATTTGGACCATGTTTCTTGAAAATTATCCAACTTGTATTCGTATCGGTTTAATGCTGAATCATGAAAATCCATTATTCTGTAGGAAATTGTAATGGTATGCACCTGATAAGGCAAGATAATAGACTCATCTTTAGAGAAGTAAGCATTTAAATTTATATCATCCCAATTCCTATCATTAGAGGATGTTCTGATGTTTAAGATACTTACTTGTGGCCTGGTTTCACCACCTCTAACCAGCTCTGGATTAAAAATATTGACGTCTGAAATGCCACTTGTAATTATTTCACCATTACTGTTTTTAACCATACAGTGAAATCCCGAATCATTGCCTTGGACACCTTGTTTAACACTGAAATTTTGAACCCGATTGGTTTCCGGCTCATAAACCCAAAGTCCGGCCTGAGGAGTATTTACCCATAAATGTCCCTTGTCGTCAAGCACAAAATTGTTCACATGAAATTGATCCGTAAGCTCCTTATTTTCTACAAAATCCTCTATATTACTGTAATCATTAAGATCTAACTTTTGAATATTGTCTTCAGAAGCAAAGAGTATGGAGTTCCCGGGACCGTCAATGATGGCGCCACAATCTCGATAGGTTGCTACCTTTTCAAAACCATCATTCTTTGGATTAAATACATAGATTCCCTTAAAAGTTCCGGCCCATATCTTCCCGTCTTTACTTTCATGCATAGAAATAGTTACATTAATTCTATTCTCATCAAATGCACAGCCCTCACCTTCTAAATAATAGTGCTCCGTCCGTCCCGAAGTGCTTGATACTTTTGAGATGCCACAGCGCCAGGTACTCACCCAATAATTGCCCTGTGAGTCATGAAGAACATTGGAGGTAGATCTCGCTTCTTCGTGGAGTTTATAGATGGGTAATTCGTAAGGAATTATTTGATCTTTGGTCTCGTCAAAATAGTAAACACCTTCGTCAGAACCAATCCATAAAGTTCCATTCCTATCGGTATTGAGCACCAAGTTACCCTTATCCTTAAAGTCATAGGTTTTGAAACTTTGATTTTTCAGGTCAAAACGTTGTAGGCCTTCCTCATCTGCTACCCAAATAACCTCTTGCCATGCCGTCATTCCCAGAATATGGCTTTTCCCAATAGGATCAGAGGTAGGAAATGATTTTCTCAATAGCTTAAAGCGATTTCTGGTAAGCTTAATAATTCCATGACTTAATCCACTTGCAATCCACACCACCCCTTCGCGATCCATGAAGATCCTCTCCGGTGTCCACTCACTGATATTAAATTTTTCAGCAACAAGATTGTTAATTTCGTTTGAAAAAAGATGGGTTCTTTTGTCAAAAAGAGTTACTCCAGTTGCAATAGTTCCGATCATTATTTTACTTGGTTCTAGTTCAATTATGTCTAATACGGATGGTCCTGGTAATACACTATTGTTCCGACTTTTACCTGAAGGTAACGCCTGGGATATCGGAATGTTATCATTGTCTTCAAAAAGAGGATTTGGGTTGTTGGAATCCGATTTAAAGTGAACAAAAGTCAATCTTTCAGCTTGTGGATTTTTTACATAAGAAAGTCCCTTATCCGATCCAATCCAAAGCCAGCCTTCGCTATCAATATATATTGTATTAACAACATTAGACATAAGAGAATTTGTGTTCTTATCATCATGATAATACTTTGTAATCTTTCCGCTAGCTATATTTAGTTTGTTAAGTCCGTCTGTGGTGGCTATCCACAGATGTCCTTTTCTGTCATCTGCAACAGACCAAATTTTACCCCCACTCAGGCCATTCGCTAAATCTTTATCAATTGGATACCTACAAAAAGAGACAAAGTCTTTTTCCTCAGGACTTTTTGATAGAATTACACGGTTTAAACCAAGACTTTCGAGACCAAAAACCCAAAGATTTTTATCACCATCTATAAAGACATCAGTGACATTATCACTACTAATGGAATTGGGATTTGTTTTCTCGTGAGAATATTGATAAAACTTTCCGGAGGCTAAATCTAATCGTTGTAAACCATAATCTGAAAAAATGGTTATCCACAAATTACCTGCCTGATCGGCAGCTAGACCTTTTACAAATCTGCCGATTAAAGAATTCTTATTTTTTAATTGTTGATGACGCTTAAACTGAAATCCATCATATTCAAAAAGAGCATTTATTGTACCAAACCACATGATTCCTCTTTCATCTTGTGCCATACTTAATACCCCATTACCACTAAATCCAGAACTGCCATCTATTTTTTCTATGTTAAAACCATATTCTTGTGGATATGCCTCAACGGCAATAAGATATATTAGGAGTAATCCTAATACTTTAAGTGGCCTATACGTTGTTCGCAATGGTTTCATGAGTTGATATGTGCCATGACATCCAATTCAATAAATGGGTGTAAACCCATCTATAGTTACGGATGCCATATTAATATACAACAAATTTGGTACCGAAAAACTATCTACAATAAAAGCATGTTCATCGAAAGAAAAAATGCCATTTTGAGATAGTGATATTTCTCAAGGTTGTGGGTAAGCCTTTACCCCGACCTGAGAGACATCCATCATCATAGGGGTTGGACAATAGCACCGGGAAAACGCTTAGAGAAAAAATCACTATCATTTCATCGTTTTAAAAAAGTCCCTTAAAACGAGCCTTTTTCGATTCTTAATACGAGCGTCATAATCAAATTTTGTTGAAACCTTAAAAAAGCTATCATACTATATCAATATTGGTATTACATAAACCCTTATAACAAAACCCTATATATTGAACATGAAGTCACCCTGATTCTAACATTCTATCTTTTAGTTATAATTAGAATATGAAACGCCAGTAATTCTAATATTTTGTGCAAATTTTGTGTAAATAAAAAAAGAGTTACATGTTATTTTAATGTAACTCTTTTGATAATCAAGTGGGCCCTACTGGATTGCATATCCATTGGAAACCGCTCCTGCAGTTAGAAAGTCATAATGCGCACAGGCGCCATATTTATTCTTTTATCCTGCTAAACTTGTCATTTGGAGTTTGTCTTTTGGATTTTGATGGATTAGAGCTACACTGTGATCCAGATCATTACCACTCCTGCAGTCCTGCCTGCCTCGCCTTCATGTAGCCATTTTGGCGGACGAAGGCCGCAGGCGGGTAGAAAACGCCCGGCGACTTACAGCGCCGGATATTTTTTATTTTCATTCCGAATGATGGATTACCTCATTCTATTCGGTGAGATTTGGGCTTGCAGCACGAAACTTCGTTTCGCTCGCTTTTTTAATCATTGCAATGAGGCGATTCATTCCACAAGTTATTTTTTCTTGGCGACCTCCGGGAGCAAAGCAAGATTGTCTATGTGGCAACAAAGACACATCTTGAACTCTCTTTTTACTCTAAAAATGTGCCATAAAATGAGGCCTGCAAAGGTTTTTACTTGAAAAATGGATAAGAAATTTAATCTTGAAAAACATAGTCAATTGATTTTCAATTGATTATAAATAATAACATCGCTTTAGCGTGTTATCCTCTTGCTT
>NZ_JBATGR010000392.1:0-4137 GCF_049665975.1 Eudoraea sp. | reverse complement strand
ACCTGCAGTAGCTCCTTTAGGCTACGACTGGAAGATAGGTATTGCCGTACTGACTTCTTTTGCGGCACGGGACGTTTTTGTAGGAACTTTGGCAACTATCTATAGTGTGGGAAACGACGAGGAGGATACAATTAAACACAGGATGGCTTCAGAAGTAAACCCCAGTACCAAAAAGCCCTTGTTTGATCTGGCCTCCGGAATTTCACTGCTCCTTTTTTATGCCTTTGCCATGCAGTGCATGAGCACACTTGCCATTGTAAAGCGTGAGACTAATAGCTGGCGATGGCCTATGGCTCAATTAGTGTTTATGAGCGTTTTTGCGTATATTGTAGCTTTAATTGCCTATCAGGTTTTGAAATAAAATGAGCGTAATACAACCCATATTGGTTTATCTGACTTTAGCTATTGCCATATTTTATATAGCCAAAAAATACTTGCTGCCTAAACGTTTGTTTTCTTCCAAAAAAGCGGCCAAAGGCTCATGTGAACAGGGCAATTGCGGATGTCATTAGGACTATACCATATTAGCAATAAAGGAATAAAACAGCAACCCCCAGCCTATTATCAAAAATAGTCCGCCCAAAGGGGTAATAGGCCCTAGAAACTTCAAGGATTTCCCTTTTGAGGAACCTATAGATAGCGCATATATACTAAAGGAAAAAAGAAAAGTCCCTAAGATAATGCAGTAGGCCATGTTTTTCTCCAATGCTGTGGTAAAACCCAGATTAAATCCCAAAACCAACAACAAAATAGCATGGTACATTTGATACTTTACACCCGTTTCAAAACTTTTGAGTTGCGCTTCCGAGAGTGATTTCTTTAAGGCATGGGCGCCAAATGCACCAAAAACCACTGCTAGTAAACCAAATAAAGCACCTAGTAATTGTACGATTAAAATAGTTTCCATATAATTTTTAAATATACAGATAGTCTGGGAATACCTCAACTTCCTGCCAACAAAAAACCCATCAGCAAAATGCTGATGGGTCTAAATTTTAACTTGGAATTTTAAATCTGACTCATGCCTCCGTCAACAGCAAGCTCTATGCCATTTACGTAACTGGCCTCATCTGAGGCGAGGAAGAGAACTGCATTTGCAATTTCCTGAGATTCTCCGAAGCGCTTTAAGGGGTTAGATGCGGCAAAACCCTGGCCCATTTGTGATACCGCTTCTTCCGGCATTCCCATTTTATTATAGATAGGAGTTGCAATTGGTCCTGGCGCCACAGAATTTACCCGGATATGACGTGGAGCTAACTCGGTAGTTAATACCCTTGCATACGCCCTCAGTGCTCCTTTGGTTGCGCTGTAAACTGCTGCGCCTTCAAACCCTTTTAAATGCACTATTGAAGTGTTAAAGATTATGGCACTTCCATCATTCAAATTGGGAATAGCATATTTCACAAGAAAAGCAGGGCCTTTAATGTTGATATCAAATTGTGAGTCAAAATGAGATTCATCAATAGTATCAGCCGGAGTAAAATAAGCCACCCCCGCATTTACAAAAAGGATATCAATATTTCCAAATGCCTTAACCGCTTCTTCAATCAACCTTTTATTATCAGCTATTTCGGACTGATCTGCCAAAACGGCTTTGAAATTACCCGTCAGAGAAGCTGCAGCTTCATTTAGTGCTTCCTGTCTTCTTCCCGAGAATACTACTTTTGCCCCTTCACTTAAAAAACGTTTCACTGTTTCCAAACCTATTCCGGAATTTCCACCGGATATTACCACTACTTTGTCTTTAAATCTATTCATAATTAAATATTTATTTTCTGAAATGTTCGTTTCAGAAATAGTTAAAAAAATTTATTGTATTACTTTAATTGTATTATTTATTATTGTTTCCAAAATCTTGCTATCCTTTACTAATATTCCTGTCATTCTAAAGCCCTGAAAAGCGTTAAATATAAAATAGGCATAAGTTATGCTATCTTCTTTTGCGTTAATTACTTTCTGCTGCTGTCCCTCTTTAATTAGTTCATTAAAAATGTCCAAGGTATTTTCCTGATTAGCCAAGAGCCATTTCCTTATATCTCCTTCCTGATTAGCCATTTCAGATTTACAATTCATGGCGTAACAGCCTTTATCTCCCTCTTTACTGAGTATTTGAGGCAAAAAAGATTCAAATATTAGCCGAATAGCTTCTAAAGGATCATTTGCATTTAAAAGAGCTTTTTGAAACAAACCACCGCTTTCTTTTTGATAAAACTGCAAAGTTGTTTTATACAGTTTTAGTTTGGAACCAAAGGAATTGTAAATGCTAGATCTATTAAGGCCAGTGGCGTCAACCAGATCCTGTATTGAAGTGCCATTATAGCCCTTTTCCCAAAACACATCCATAGCCTGACGAACTGCAAACTCCCGGTTAAATTCTTCCAAACGCGACACTAATTCTTAATTTTAAAACAAATATATATTGAAACAGTCGTTTCAAAAAGAAATTAACAAAATTTTAATTTTCCCGGAATATCTATTGTTATTACAGACTATATGGGATTAATAAAACAATACTACAATCCTTTCTTATTGGAAACTATGTACTTTGGAGTAACTTTTATTAAAGAGAAACCTGAATTTCTTTATCTCCTTCTACTTTGAATGCGCATTCACTGTATTTTGGAGGTCCGAATGTTTTCATCTTTCCAATTGAAAAACAAATCGGTTCTTTTGGTATACCAATCCAGTTAGTATCTAATTCGTCATCACCGTCTTCATCATGAAATATTGCCAGTGCATACTCCCCATCCGGTAAATCATCAATGATGACCATTGTATTCCCTAATTCCGCTTTACTACTACCTCCTGAAAACATTTTATCCGAATCCAAAAAACTATCCGAACTGTCGTATACTGCAACAAGTATACTGCCATTATTGCTTTTAACCCCGGTTACGTCTACCGAAAGTTTGTTCTGAGAAAACATCATAAAAGGCAAAAGCAGCAGATTTAGGAAAAGTAATTTCATTAGAGTAAATTATTTGTTTTGTACTAGGAAACTCTGTTTTAGTGAATTAATTGTATCTCTTGGGTATCAATTTTTTCTTCAAGGTAAAGATATAACTCTTTTGTTTTAACTGAATCAGATAAATTGATAAAAAGCAGAAGGGAATCGTTGTAAGTTAATCTGATCTTCTGATGGTGCAAATTATCTACATAAACATATACCAATTTTTCTTCGTTCAGGGAATCTTTAAAAATCCCTTTTTCTTTTTCCCAGGCCGAAAAACCATTTTTACGATCCAAAGAGGGGATTTTGGCCACCATTGATACTTCATTCATGGCATTAAATGGTAACTCCTTGTAATATACCCCGGATAAAATCTGGATTCTATCGTTCTTTTTCCATATCCAATTTTTATAATGTGCTAAAAAACTCAATATACAGACAATTACCGTTAGGACTATAAGTAAATTCCAAAACCAATGCTTTTTTTTGCCTTTCATAATCTATTCATTTCCACTTTCTTGCCTGTATTTCTCAAACCATGCCAGGGTATGCGCAATCTTTGTAATTAAATTACTTGGTCTGTTGGCAATACCATGTCCCGCACCTGGAATCTCCACCAACACCGTTTCAATTTTTCTTAATTTTAAGGCGTGATAAAGCTGTTTGGCTTCACTGGGCGGAGTTCTTAAATCTTCCATTCCCACCATTACCATAGTTGGGGTTTCTATATTACCAACGAGAGACAGTGGAGAAAATTTCCAATAGCCTTCAAAATTTTCCCAAGGCTGACCCGGATACCTAGAATTGGCATAGCCAAAATAATTATCAGCGACAAGGGTTTTACTTATCCAGTTCATCACCGGTTTGGCCACCACGGCAGCTTTAAACCTGTTGTTTTTTCCAATTATCCATGCAGTCATTATACCCCCTGCGCTTCCTCCTGTTACATATAGCTGATCTTCATGGGCAATTCCATTTTTTATACAATGATCTACTCCATCCATAACATCATTGTAGTCATCTCCCGGATAATTATTGTATAAAAGATTCCCAAATTCTTCCCCATAACTTGTACTCCCCCTGGCATTAGGATAAAAAACGATATAACCTGCGGCCGCATATAGCTGCATCTCTGTAGAAAACCTATCGCCATAATTAAGAACTGGTCCTCCGTGATTCTCAACCAG
>NZ_JBATGR010000391.1:0-1509 GCF_049665975.1 Eudoraea sp. | reverse complement strand
TTTGGCTATGAGGGCCTTGGGTCTATATACTGGCATATGGTGTCCAAATTGCTACTGGCGGTGATGGAGTATTGTTTAAAAGCTATTAAAAATAATGAGGACGAGGCTATTATTGGAAGATTAATAGACCACTACTACGAAATAAATGCGGGGATAGGAGTGCATAAATCCCCCGAGCTGTATGGGGCTTTCCCAACAGATCCTTATTCGCATACCCCTGCGGGGAAAGGAGCCCAGCAACCGGGGATGACCGGCCAGGTAAAGGAGGATATACTAAGCAGGATGGGAGAGCTTGGGGTAGCGGTTAAAGACGGCAAAATTACTTTTAGCCCCGGGTTTTTTAACAAAGCCGAGTTTTTAACAGAACCAGTTGTGTTCAATTATGTAGATGTAAATTTTACCTCTCAGCAAATAGCCCTGGAAAAAGACTGTATTTGTTTTACTTATTGTCAGTTACCTGTTATCTATAAAATGGCTGCAAATAATGGTGTTGAAGTTTTGTTTAATAATAAATCATCAAAAAGTTTCAAAACCTTAGAGCTAGACAGGGAGACAAGTAATCAAGTCTTTGAAAGAACAGGAGAAGTAGTACAGATTATAGTTTCCATGAGAAAATAAAATCGTAAGCACGAATTAAATGTTATAAAATAAGGCCCCTGTTGGCGCGGGCATCATGCTCGTGCCTTTTCCCAACCAACAATAATATTAATATCTAAGATGCTATACATTGTGTACCTATAAAGCATATAGAGCTACACAACTGTTAAGCGCTAATTATCTTGGGTATCTTTTAATACATTATCTTAGTTTATATAATTGAGCTATAGTTAATA
Organism: Eudoraea sp.; assembly: GCF_049665975.1. GTDB lineage: Bacteria > Bacteroidota > Bacteroidia > Flavobacteriales > Flavobacteriaceae > Eudoraea. The sequence continues at coordinate 676 of NZ_JBATGR010000391.1, read as the reverse complement.
ACTATATCCCATTGTTATGGAGCATAAATCAAAGTACTGAAATGAGAAGAACATCGACTACATTAATTCTATTGACCCTATTTTTCCTTTTATCGTCACACGAACTATTTCTAAAGTCTGATAGCTATTTTTTTGAGGAAAATAGCCTGGGAGAACTTTACCTTATTAATGGAACATTTGACGAAAGTGAAAATGTGATAACAAGAGATAGAATTATCAATCCAAAAATCCTTGGTCCTAATTATGATTTTAAACCTTCCTCGGATGATTACTATGATAAAGGTGAAATCACCTTTTTAAAATTTAAAACAGGGAATGCCGGCACTTATGTAGCCGGAGTTTCAACAAAATCGAAGGCTATTGAACTAAGCGGAGAAGATTTTACTGCTTACCTGGAGCACGAAGGTTTTACAGAGGTGATCTCGGATAGGAAAACCCATGGGATTTCTGATCAAGCAGCCCGTGAAAAATATTCCAAACATGTCAAAGCCATATTTCAGGTAGGCGAAAAGAGAACAGACCACTTTTCAACTCAGTTAAACTACCCCATAGAATTTATTCCTCTAAAAAATCCGTATGCCCTTTCCCTTGGAGATGGAATGTCATTCAAACTTTTGTATCAGGGGGAACCTCTTGGCGACCAAACGGTGCATATCAGTTCACGAAAGAACCTTGA
>NZ_JBATGR010000390.1:0-3206 GCF_049665975.1 Eudoraea sp. | reverse complement strand
TTCAAACTTTTAATTTCTTATTTCTTTATTATTTTTCAACCCCAAAATATTAATAGATATGAAATCAAATATCCTTAAAATAATTGTTATAGATAATGACCACTTATTTCACGCCGCATACAGGTACTATTTTGAAACCTACCAGGATTATTCCCTTCAAGGTATTTATAATTCGGTAGAAGACGCCTTAGAAAATTATGATGACCTATTACCCGATATCATTGTTTCTGAAGTATCTATGCCCGAAGTATGTGGCATAAAAGGAATTGGATTGTTTAGAAAACGGGATCCTGATGTTAAAGTTATAATGATCAGTGCCCAAAAAGATTTTGCGATAATCAAAAAGGCTTTCAAGAATCAGGCTAATGGTTATTTGACAAAACCAGTGACCAAAAAACGCATGTACAATGCCCTGAATTCTGTTAAATATGAAGGTGCGACCATGAGCAATGATATTGTTAAAGCCGTGATCTCTATGTTTCACAGAAAATCATATAACAATTTTTCGGAAAGAGAAAATCAAATAATTGATTATCTGTGTCAGGGAGCGACATATAAACTTATTGCCGACAAGCTTTTTGTAACTACAAGCACCATTAATTTTCATATTCAGAACATTTATTTAAAACTGGATGTCAATTCTAAATCAGAGGCGCTTACCAAACTACAAGAAATGGAAAATTAAACCTTTGGTAAGGAATGCTATAGTTTTTTATTAAGAATCACTTTGTTCAATTATGGTTTTTTGAGGTTCAAATCACTCTAATTGATATTATTACCTAAGAAGCTTTAAACAACAATGGACAAAAGTAGTATTAATTAAGAAACCCGATTATAAAGATCTGGCAGGTCCCTTATACTTTTTTGTCCATTTATTTCAAGGTCTATTCTCTTCGAGTTCCATCATGTGGGTTTACTTTCATCAATTGAAGCTTGTGCATCTTTTTTTGTTCCCAGAACAATGGCGATCCATTTTGTCTTTGGATTTTGCTCACACATGATCTTCATAGTCATAGTCAGAGGCACAGATAAAAACATACCTACAGTACCAAAAACAAATCCCCAGAAGATAAGGGATAAGAATACAATAGTGGTAGATAATCCCAATCCCTGGCCCATCAATTTCGGTTCAACAATACTTCCTATGATCATATTCACAGCAACAAATGCAATAAGAGTAGCCAAAGCGCCCCCAAATCCCAATTGAACCAGCGCAAATAAAACGGCAGGAAAAGCTGCAATAAAAGAACCAATAGTTGGAATATAATTTAATAAAAAGGCTATTAAACCCCATAAAATGGCATAGTCAACACCAATTATTGCCAGAATAATCCAAAGTACAATTCCGGTTAAAAGACTTGTAAGTGTTTTAATTGAAAGATAATGGCGAATACTCTTGGCAATAACATCAAAAAAAGAATATTTAGCGGAATAGTCTTTTAAGATCGCATCTACTTTTACCGAAATATCATCCAATTCCAATAGAAGAAACAGGACCAAAAAAAGAATCGTTAATAAATTACTCATAAATCCCCCCAGTTCACTTAGTGCCCCGGCAGTAAAACCCATGATCTTAGAAGGTTCCATCAATCCTTTAATTTTATCATAGGAAATATTAAACCCTTTATCATTAAAAAAGTTTATAACAGAAGTGCCCATTTTATCCAGGTTTTGTTCATAAATCCCGGAATTTTCCGAAAAGGAAGACAGTGAACTACCAATTAAATCTCCAAATCCAAAAAAGATGGCAATAAGTAATGCAAATACAATTAAAACAGCCAGGCCCTGTGGTACCTTCTTCTTCTTAAGATAGGTAATGGGTTGTGTACAAATAATAGAAATAAACAATGCCATCAAAATTGGGGTGATTAATGAAGCCCCATAAATTAATCCTGCAATAACAATCATAAAGGCAGCCAGACTTATTATAAATGGAAACTTGGTAGCAGATTTATTCATATTCTTTAATATTTTATTGTTCAAAAAGAACAACAAGATACATCAAATAGATTTATATTAAACTAATTTTTACTGGCATATTTTCCTACCAAAATAGCAACCACAACGGCTACATAGAATTGACCCGTAACTGCAATAAGCATTGCCAAAGACTGAGCTAAAGGGAGCTGAGGTGTAATATCTCCGTAGCCGGCGGTAGTTAAAGTTATAAGAGTATAATAAACTAATTCCATGTCAGATTTACCACTGGCATTGAATGAGCCCGGAAGGTACAAGTGACAAAAAGCTACCAGGCTCATAAACATTATTCCGAGCAATAAATATCCATTTAAGGCATTCACCAAAGTATAGATTGTGACGTTTTTTTGATTCATCATATGCCTAACAACAGAACCCACAAGAAAAATTATAAAAAGATTTGTCGTTAATTCGGCTAAATAATGTAGATATATTAAATCAGTTGCCCTTGTTGCCAGTTCAATCAGGATGGCAACAAATCCGATAAACATGACTTTTCTGGAGATAGGGTAAGATGCTAAAAAAAGGATTAGTGAAAAAAGGATTATGGAAAAGATGTTGGAAGGAAACTCAAAAACCGGCATAATAAAAACAAAAGTAAAACAGGTCAACAGCAGCAATACTGCCGATTTGTCTTTGTCCTTGATAGTATTACCTATATTTTCGAGCATCTCGATAATTGTTTTCCAGTTTCCTTATTTGTTTTCAGCACCTATATCAGACTGTTTTCTATTGATTATTCTTTTACTTTTTATTTTTTGGTTTTAATAACCAGAGAAATATGGGTGGCAGAACAAACCAGGCCAAAGTCCATACCAAGGGGCCAACAAAAGCAAGACCAATATTAACTACCGCGGGAAATGGTTCCATCAGGTTGCTCTTAGTTAGTGCATTTATCTCCTCTTCTTTCATATCCGCTCGTACCAGGTTGTGCCTCGAAGCATATACCCAGGCACCTACACTTGTAAATCCCGCAAGAGCCAAACTGCCTGCCTGAAGAGCAGGAGATGAAATACTTTCCAATCCCGGATCCGCAATCGCAAAGTATACAAACATGCAAACCAGAAATAACTGGATTAATGAAAGGGCAGCATGTGTGCCATTTGTCTTCACCAAATTCTTGAAAAAGATATTGTTTTGGTTCCAATACATAAGCGCCAGCCCACCACCTATAAAAATTCTAAGTAGTTCGTTCTTATTATCTATCAAATGACTTAAAAGTCCCAAAG
>NZ_JBATGR010000389.1:0-5790 GCF_049665975.1 Eudoraea sp. | reverse complement strand
GTGTACGGCCATAATTTTGGTAACCCCGGCATCTAAGGCTGCCTGTACGCTTTCTTCCGGATACATATGAATCTGGTGCCAGTTTTCATTGTATTGACCACATTCCATAAAGGCAAAGTCAAACGGACCTAATTGTTCTCCAATATTTTTAAAATGCGTGCCATAACCGCTGTCACCACTAAACCAGATATTTTCTGTAGCTGTTTTAAAAGCCCAGCCTCCCCAGAGTGATTTGGCCCTATCGGTGAGGCCCCTTCCGGAAAAATGCCGTGTTGGGGTGAAGCTTATATCGATATCCTTAAAACGTTGATTAGCCCACCAGTCAAATTCTGTGATATCCTTTTTAGGAATGCCCCATTCTATTAAATGACGGGCAACTCCCAGCGCCACAAAATAGTGTTTAACCTTTGGTTTTAGTCTTTGAATACTTTCATAATCCAAATGGTCGTAATGATCATGAGAAAGCAAAAGAAGATCAATTTCAGGGAAATCATCAATCAAATTCAGGGTGTTATTACTAAAGCGTTTTACAGGAAAGGGGGCAATTGGAGCTGCATTGGGACCTAACATAGGATCTATGAATAAAGTGAGGCCATCCATTCTTAGCAATACCGCCGAATGCCCATACCAAATATACTTAGCCTGATCTGATGGTTTTAAAAAAGCATCTTTATCAAAAGCCGAGATGGGTATTTTACTCAGGGGTGCCCTCCCCTCCTTTTCACAAAACTGTTTATAAAGTAATTTAGGTAATGTCTGAAAATTTATGTCCATTTTGGTGACTTCCAAATTGTCAAATTTAGCTCCGTCCCAGTGTTTAGACGAAGCGTAATTCTGTATATCGGCTTTTGAGGCTCGCGCACCAAATTGTTTTCTCATGCTTAAATTATTTTGGGAATATTATGAAGTTGCAGTTTGCGTTACAGAATGTGAAATTATAAAAACAAAATTTAATGTAATTAGAGAGCAATGTTGATCTTTTTTATATATTTGTTAACCATATGGTTAAACTAAATAGTTAAGATGGCGCAGAAGAAAGATACAAACACGGAGCATATCATATTAAAAGCCGCCAAAAGGGTGTTTCAAAATAAAGGTATGGATGGTGCACGTATGCAGGAAATAGCAGATGAAGCAAAGATCAATAAGGCCATGCTCCACTATTACTACCGAAGTAAACAACTGCTTTTTGAAGCGGTATTTAATAATGCTTTCATGCTCCTGGCCCCGCAATTAAACGCCATCCTAAATGATAACTCTTCTGTTGAGGAGAAGATTAGAAACTTTACGACAAATTATATTTCATTTATAAGTAAACACCCTTATCTGCCTACTTTTATAATCCAGGAACTCAATAGGAATCCCGATTTTGTTTTAAAAATGAAAGACAAAAAAGGATTTCCCAATATTGAAAAATTTAAAAAAGAGATTAATGTTGAAATCCAAAAAGGAATCCTCAAACCTATAAAAGGAGAACAGCTATTCATAAATATTATGGCTTTAAATATATTCCCATTTGTGGCGGCACCTTTAATAAAGGCCTTTGTAAATATAGATGACAGAGGGTATAAACAACTTGTGGAAGACAGAAAAACAGAAGTCGCCGATTTCATTATTAATTCCATAAAAGCTTAGCTAATGAAACAATTAAGTAACTATCTGTTTTTACTGATGTCTTTGGGTGCTTTTGCACAGGAATCACTAACATTAAATGATTGTTATCATTTGGTAGATATCAATTATCCTTTAGTGCAACAAACAGACCTATTGGAAAAGCAAAATGCAATAGACATAGAAGCCATTGAAACAGAACGACTACCACAATTAAATTTGACCGCACAGGCAACCTATCAGTCAGAAGTTATTGAAATCCCCCTGCCGGACACAGGGATCATACCACCCAATAAAGATCAATACCGGGCTACACTTACAGTAAACCAGCTGATCTATGGAGGTGGATTGATTAACACGTCAATTGATGCACAAACTGCAAGCCTAAAGACCAAACAAAAGCAGGTGGAGGTTAATTTATATCAATTAAAAAAACAGCTAAACCAGCTGTATTTTTCCATCTTATTGCTACAGGAAAACAAGGCGCTGTTAGAAGCAAAGAAGGAACAACTAATAGCGAAGCTAAAAGAAGTGCAGTCCGGTATTAAGAATGGCACAGTACTGCCCTCATCAGATAAAGTACTGGAAGCAGAACTATTAAAAATTAATCAGGGTTTTATAGAATTAGATTTGAACAGAGCTAGTTTGCTTCAAACCTTAGGATCACTTATTGGAAAAGAGATTTCCTCTGCTACCCTTCTGCAGAACCCTGAGATCACATCAGATTTGAGCATGGAATTATACAGACCCGAACTGGAATTATTTCAGCTTAAAAAAGAACAAATAGAAACATCAGATCAATTACTGTCCAGACAAAATCTGCCTAAAGTGTATGGTTTTGCAGATGGCGGTTACGGGAATCCGGGGTTAAATCCATTAGATAATTCCTTTCAGGCGTTTTATGTAGTTGGTTTAAAAGTTAACTGGAATGTATTCGACTGGAATGCCACAAAAAAGCAACGTGAGTCCTTGTCCATTAACAAAGACATCATAGATACCGAAACCAATGTATTTAATCTCAATACCAGCATTGAGCTCCAGCAGCAACAATCTGAAATTGAAAAAATTTCGGGATTTATTACTTCAGATATAGAAATCATTAAGTTGCGAAAAGAAGTGCTCAATGCAGCAGATTCACAATTGCGAAACGGGGTAATTACTTCTTCGGCCTATATCACGGAACTAACCAATTTATACACTGATGAGAACACATTAATCACGCATAAAATACAATTAGAACTTGCAAAGGCAAACTATAATATAATTCAGGGACAAAAATGAAACATATAACAACGTATATACTGGGAATAGCATTTGTACTGAGTATGTCATCATGCGGCGTCGACAATGGCAAGGCAGATGGATACGGAAATTTCGAAGCCACAGAAATCACTATTTCTGCAGAGAACAACGGCAGGCTCATGCAGTTTAATGTAAAAGAAGGTGACCTTCTTGATAAAGGGACCTTTTTGGGTTATATAGATACCATTCCCCTGGCCCTGAAACGAGAACAATTGTTATCCTCAAAAGCTGTAGTCTCTTCCCAATCTAAAAGTGTATTGTCTCAGATTTCCGTATTAAACGCAAAACTTAAAACTGCAAATGCGAACAAATTACGGGCAGAAAATCTCATTGCAGACAATGCGGGTACACAGAAGCAATTAGATGATATTAATGGTGAAATAGATGTGATAAAACAACAAATTTTAAGTGTTGAAATCCAGAATGCACCCGTGGTTAATGAACTAAAAAGCATTGATGTGCAATTAAGGCAAATTGATGATCAAATTTCAAAAAGTAAAATAATTAATCCGGTTAAGGGAACGGTTTTAACTAAATATGCCGAAGCTAATGAGATTACCTCTTTTAGTAAACCCTTATATAAAATAGCAGATCTGAGTACTATGAAATTGAGGGCCTATTTTAGTGAACCCCAATTAGCCGGGCTAAAAATAGGGCAGGAAGTTACCGTAAAAATTGATGATGCAGATGCCATGCAATCCCATAGGGGGACGATAAGCTGGATAGCTTCGGAAGCGGAATTCACTCCAAAAATCATTCAGACTAAAGAAGAACGTGTGGCACTTGTATATGCCGTAAAGGTGGATGTAGCAAACGATGGCAGTTTAAAAATTGGAATGCCGGCGGAAGTATGGATGAATACGGATAACAACTAATGAGTATTGTAGTTTCTAACATATCTAAAGCCTACAAAGATGTAAAAGCTTTAAAAAACATCTCCTTTGAGGTTAAGGAAGGTGAACTCTTTGGTTTAATTGGCCCTGATGGAGCGGGTAAAACCACTCTGTTTAGAGTACTGACCACGCTCTTGATTGCGGACGAAGGCCAAGCCACCGTCGCTGATTTTGACCTTTTAAAAGACTATATAGCTATACGGGAAAGTATTGGGTATATGCCGGGAAGATTCTCATTATATCAGGATTTAACTGTGGAGGAGAATCTGAAGTTCTTCGCCACAATTTTTGGGACAACCATAGAGGAAAACTACGAGTTAATAGAAGATATTTATGTGCAGATTGAACCCTTTAAAAGCCGAAGAGCCGGTAAACTTTCCGGGGGAATGAAACAAAAACTGGCTTTGTGTTGTGCACTCATTCATAAACCAACTGTGCTTTTTTTAGATGAGCCAACCACTGGCGTAGATCCTGTGTCCAGAAAGGAATTCTGGGAAATGATTAAACGCCTGCAACTAAAGGGTATTACCATTTTGGTGTCTACCCCATATATGGATGAAGCCGCATTATGTGATCGGATTGCGTTGATTCAGGATGGTGAGATTCTGGAAATAGACACCCCTGAAGCCATTATAGAACATTATCCAAAATCAATTTATAATGTGAGTGCAGATAATATGTATCATTTAATTCAAAGTCTAAAGGCTTACAAACATAACCATAGCGTTTATCCTTTTGGAGAATTTGTGCATTATACAGATAAAAGAACCGGCTTCGATCCGGATCAATTAAAGCAGTATCTAACAGAAAATTTATTGTCCAATATTACAATAGAAATCACCGAACCAACCATAGAAGATGCATTTATGGAACTAGCCAAATAATGGAGGAAAATAAGGTCATAGAAGTTAAGGGATTAACCAAAATGTTTGGTGATTTTACAGCGGTAAGTGCCATTACTTTTAATGTAAAAAAAGGTGAAATCTTTGGTTTTCTTGGAGCCAATGGTGCAGGCAAAACAACTGCTATGAAAATGTTGATTGGTATCTCGAAACCTACATCGGGTGAAGCAAAAGTTGCCGGGTTTGATGTTGGATCAGAAGCCGAAGACATTAAGAAGAACATTGGTTATATGAGTCAGAAATTCGCTTTATACGACGACTTAACAGTTAGGGAAAATATCACCTTTTTTGGAGGAATTTATGGCCTTAGCAGAGCAAGAATCAAAGAGAAGACATATGAACTTATTGAAGAATTAGGGTTACAGGATTTTACCGATAAATTAGTGGGTTCCCTACCATTGGGTTGGAAACAAAAAATATCATTTTCTGTATCTCTATTACATGAACCTAAAATCGTTTTTTTAGATGAACCCACCGGCGGGGTTGATCCAATTACGAGAAGGCAATTTTGGGAAATGATCTACAAATCAGCCAGTAAAGGCACGACTATTTTTGTAACTACACATTATATGGATGAAGCCGAGTACTGTGACAGGGTTTCTATTATGGTAAATGGTAAAATTGAAGCCCTGGACACACCTAAAAAGCTGAAAGAACTATACAATACGGAAACAATGAATGATGTGTTTTTAAAATTAGCAAGGGGATAAATCAGGATAATAAATGAAACGATTTAGAGGCTTTGTCATAAAAGAGTTTTATCACATTTTTAGGGATAAACGGTCACTATTTATTCTCTTTGGGATGCCTATAGCACAGATTTTGTTGTTTGGCTTCGCTATTACCAATGAAATAAACAATGTAGATATTGCTGTTTTAGATCATTCAAAGGATGCGACCACAGAAGAAATAATTAATAAAATTGCAGCCTCTTCATATTTTAGTATCGATCAGTTTATAGAGAGAGAATCTGATATAGAAACTGTTTTTAAGCAAGGGAAAGTCAAAGCGGTTTTAAATATCGAAAAAGATTTCAGTCAAAAGTTAATCAAAGACGGCAAAGCTCATGTACAAATAATCAC
>NZ_JBATGR010000388.1:0-1598 GCF_049665975.1 Eudoraea sp. | reverse complement strand
GTATTGTCATTACTTTTGGAAATGGCTCTTCTGTAGTTCACTTCTGCATCAATGAAATCATTATTAGCTAGTTCTTTATTTGCTTCAAATGTTATATCGGTTGAGGCTTTAAGCGCTTTTTCCTTTTCTTTCAAATCATCCTGTGAAAAAACGGCAGAACTTATAATAAATGTAAATAAAACAATCTTTTTCATTTTAGTGAATTTCCTTCTCGTTAAATAAATTCATTCTTTTAAGCCATTGGGTTTTTCTGTCTAGTAGAAAAACCTCCAAAAATAGAAACAAAAGACCAATGCCCAGAAACCATTGAAATTGGTCTTTATATTCGGCAAATTGTTTAGCTTCAAATTCCTTTTTGTCCATTTGATTTAATTGCTCTTTAATGAATTCCACAGCATCTTCTGTATTCGATCCGTTTACGTATTCCCCATTTCCCTCGTCTGAAATTTCTTCCAGGATCTCTTCATTTAGTTTCGTGATTACCACTTCACCCTGTGAATCTTTTTTTAAACTTTCGACTATACCATTTCTTTTGATGGGAATTGGACTGCCTTTTGTCTTTCCAACACCAATAGTAAAAATTCTTATTCCTTCTTCCACGGCCAATTCAACAGCATCTAAGGTTGAACCCTCTGAGTGATCTTCGCCATCTGAAACAATAAACAAAACCCTGTTTGTTTGCTCCTCATCATCAAAATAAGTAGATGCAAGTTCAATGGCTTCATTTATAGCGGTTCCTTGTGATGAAAGCATATCTGTATTCATGCTTTGGAGAAACATTTTGGCCGCACCATAATCTGTGGTTATTGGCAGTTGAGGAAAAGCCTGACCTGCGTATGCTATGATACCTATTCGATCACTTGCCAATTGATTAATAATTTCAGAAACCAGGCGTTTAGATTTCTCTATTCTGTTGGGAGCAATATCCTCAGCTAACATACTTTTTGAAACATCTATAGCAAAGACAATATCAACTCCTTCTCGTTTAACTGTTTCTAATTTCGTTCCAATTTTTGGGTTTACCAGACCCAAAACCAAAAATGAAAGCCCTACTATCAGGAAAATTAATTTTAAAACTGATTTAAAATTAGACTTATTTGGGGATAGTCTTTTCAACAGGTCGGAAGTTGCAAATTTCTTTTGAGTCCTTTTTTTCCAGATTTGAAGCAATACATAAATAACGACCATTATAGGAATAATGGACAAAAGATAGAAATATATTTTCTCGTCTAACTGGATCATATTTTAAATAAAACTTCTGAAGAGAGTATTTCTCAGGAACCATTCAACAATAAGTAATGCTCCTGCCAATAGAATCCATGGTCTGAATTTCTCTTCATATTTATAATACTTAAATTCTTCAACTTCTGTTTTCTCCAATTTATTTATTTCATCATAAATGGCCTCTAATTTTTCATTATCTGTTGCTCTAAAGTATTGACCTCCTGTTGCGTCGGCAATAGCTTTAAGTAATTCCTCATCTATCTCAACCTGTCTCATCCCGTACCTATAGGATCCATCTTCATTATATGCTACTGGCGAGAGCGCGTTTCCATTAGTTCCCAAGCCAATGGTATAAGTCTTGATGTCAAATTCCA
>NZ_JBATGR010000387.1:0-1755 GCF_049665975.1 Eudoraea sp. | reverse complement strand
CTCAGGAATCCACTTTATTTCATCCGCTTTTAAATCGTATGACAATTTTCGTGCCAGCACAAATAAATAGTCTGAAAGGCGGTTGAGGTAAATCAAAACCAAACTATCAACAGGCTCATATTCATTTAATTGTGATACCATTCTCTCAGCTCTTCTGCAAATAGTACGGGCAATATGACAGTATGACACTGTTGTGTGTCCTCCGGGAAGGATAAAATGGGTCATTGGCGGCATAGTTTCATTCATATTGTCCATTTCCTTTTCCAATAGCTCTACATCTGCATTGTCTATTAAAGGAATATTCAGACGATCTTTTCCACTTTTCAATTGTGCTTTTTCAGGATCAGTAGCTAAAATAGCACCTACGGTAAACAATTTATCCTGGATAGTAATAAGAATCTCTCTGAAATGCAAATTCATCTCCTGATCCCTTAGCAGTCCAAGCCATGAATTTAGTTCATCGACGGTACCATAACCGTTAATGCGAATATGATGTTTAGAAACTCTTGTACCTCCAAAAAGTGAAGTTGAACCCGTGTCTCCGGTTTTGGTATATATTTTCATAGGCTATTTTAGTCCTTTTGAGTTGCAAGTTAGGAAATTGGCTTTATATGAAATTCTTTGCTCTTCGATAATTAGGAATACCTGAAGTATTTATAATTACCTCTTTTTGTCCTTTCGCTCATAACCATCCATAAATTTCCTTGATTTTCTTTTCTTAGAGCTTTTTTTACTAAAAATAGAAATGACTATATAAACAAGGGCTACCCCGGCTAATATGTAATAAATACTGTTGTTCATAGTATGAAAAATATCTATCTTAAAGTTAAGAGTTTATATTCTAATCTTAAAATGCTCCCGGGCCTGAGTTTTATGAAAAAAAAGAAGGCCTCCAAAATACATATCCACGCTAACCGTCACAAAATCTGATAAAATTAATTTATCCCACAGTTCTATGGTGTAGGTATTTTTCCTGATATCACCAATATAGATTATTCCCTTGGGCTGTTGTTTGGCGTAATTCGCCATAGCCAAAATTTGAGATTCTGTAACTAGTGCCCCATAGTATTTTATCTCAAATGGCTCTTTAAATGAAAGTGATGGAAATTCGTCTTTAACTTTCTTTTTTAAAAGTTCATTTCCATACTCAAAGCCTACACTTTTTGGTTTGAAATAATTTATACATTTCAAAAATATATTCAGTGATTTTGATCTGCAGTATTTATGTTTTATGTACAGACCATTGGTGACAAAACGATAAATAAAAGGGGAATGGATTCCATGCTGGTTTGTTGCCTTAAACCAAAATTTCAGATATTGAAAGGTACCAGACATTAAAGTAAATTCTTAAAATCAGTAAATTCGAATAATGTAATAACCACCGGGGGAATTAGTCTTCCAATAACGCGGAAAGCTCAAACCATCGTTCAGTTTTATCCTCAAGATTTTCTGTGATATCTTTTAATTGTATTGATAAAACGTCTATTTCTTCCCCAGATAATTCGGTATTAGCAAATTGATTTTGAAGCTCCTCTTTTTGTTTTTCTAAGTTTTGAATAGATTTTTCCAGCTTGTTATACTCTTTTTGCTCCTCAAAAGACAGTTTTTTGCTTTTGTCATCAGACCGCCAGGAAGTTTTATTTGTTTTATTCTGAGAGCTTTTCCCCTTTTCGGTCCTTTTCTCTAAAACGGCACTATCTTCATATGCCCTGTGATCTGAATAATTCCCGGGGAAGTCTTCAACAATTCCATTGC
>NZ_JBATGR010000386.1:0-9013 GCF_049665975.1 Eudoraea sp. | reverse complement strand
GCCGATTCGGCAATAGTGTCACTAATTATTTTGGCGTATTTAAAGTGCGATTCGTTAGCAATTAATATTTCCATTGCTAGTTTTTTTTAAATGGTAAAAAATATTTGATTTGACAGTGCGGAAATGGACTCACCTATTTCCAGGAAAGAATACACCCTTACGGGCGTGGACGTACAAAGGAGCGCACGGGAACAGAATTCCAAAGAGGTAAAGTTATGTTTGTGCATTTATTCATTGCAGATCAAATGTACAAATTAAATTGAACTATCATAATTTGTGTTCTAATTTTTACGAATTAGCAATTTTTGACGGTTCAATTTAAATATTTCGTAAGCCATAAATCCAAATACCACGAAATATTCAATAAAGATTAATCCAAGATTCTCTTTAAATTCAGGATTCTCATAGGCAGAATAACTTAAAATGATTACTAATGACCAGGCCAGTGGAAAACGGTAATCTGTAAAAATGCTCAGTCCTAAGAGGAAAATTATATACCACGGATGCACGGTCGGGGAGAGGAAGTAATATAGTGCTAGCACCCAAAATATAGAACTTATCAGGACCGACAACTTTTTATTATCCATTAAAAAAGTAAGTAAGAACACCAAACCTATCATTGTATACGGAATTAATTTTCCATAGATTTTAATTAACTCCCATGGCTTGGCATCAAACTCTATGGCTATTAGTTTAATTAGATTGTAGAAGCCAGCATTGAATTCAAAATTAGAAAACCACAAGCCTACGGTATCGGTGTAATTGTTGAGGAATAAGGGCGAGTAGAATGGTAAAACACCCAGTAAAATGATTAATCCCAGAACTATGTAAAATTTAATACTTTTCCTAAATCCAAAGTAGCCAATAAACAAGGGGAGGAACATTAAAGGAACGAGTTTCACCAAAATAGAACATGCAAATGCTATGGCTGCAAACAACCACTTGTTTAGGGTAAGCAAACACAAACCCCAAATAAAGAAAAATAACATCACACCTTCAAAATGCAGATTACCGGTAAGTTCTATGATTACCAGGGGATTTAAAAAATACCAAAAAATAAGATGTGGTGATCTGTTTAAGTGTCGTAGTAATTTCTTCCCAAAATAATAGATTCCAATATCGGCCAGGACAATAATAGATCTCATGGCTATTAAAGATCCCATAATGCTCTTCCCGCCTAAAAAGACAGAAATAGCAAACAGCAGTTGATTTAAAGGCGGATAGTTACTATAGTGTCTGGCACTTAAAGAACCCATTCCGGTGTGCAATTCCTGAGCATTAGCCAAAAGTATCTCACCATTTTCCATAATTGCATCAGGGGACTGTAAATACGGGTTAATACCGGCGAGGACTAATTCACCATCCCAGATAAATCTATAGAAATCCTGAGACAAGTTTGGTTCGACTAAAAGAAAGACCAAACGAAAAAGAATACCGGAAAGCAGCAGGAAATTAAAATTCCACTTTTCAAACTGAATCAGCTTAAAACAAAGAAAAAAGAGAGCAAAAAAAAGGCTTATAAGCTTTATGAAATCTGTTCGCACAAGATCATATGCGAAGCTGGTATAGAACAAGAGACTTGCCAATACCATGAGAATTGAAAATTTGTGGAGATTCCAATAGGAAGAAATCCTTGAAGCCATTGGTCTTAATAGTTTGGTCTCTACAAAGTACACAAAATTTGATAATTTTCAAGCACTTAAAAGTGGTATAAACCTTCAACTACAAAAATCCAGAGAATCTCAATTCGGGCTATAAGTAAAGCTAATAATTATGGAATTACGCCTTGGCCGATAGCGATTTAAGAGCTACAAAACCGAATCCCAGGAATAGCATGAAATGAAATGGGAACAAACCAAAATCATTTAGCGGAATAGCGCTGTACATTCCAAAAAGGAAATAGATCATCAGGCCGAACTCAAGAATCATATTTGGAGATATCTTTTTAACCAGGTATTTGTTACCCTTCCAACTGTCTGTAAGATTGTTGATATTAAATTTTGGAGTACGTACAAATTCACTTCTTTTCCCCATATGTCCTTCAAGCACAGCAACGGTATTATGCAAGGAGAAGCCCAGTGCTACCGAGAAAAATGTAAAGAAAAGCTTTATATAATCCACAAACTTATCAAAACTGCTCCCCTGAATACTTTTATAAGTGAACCAATAGCATATGAATAATATGACCGTACTTAATATGAAAAAGCTGGTTACTTCAAATATCCAACCTAAATGACCATACATGTTCTTTATATAAAGCATTGGAATACTCAATATAGCTACAATAAAAACAAACAGGAACATAGAACTGTTTAACAGGTGCAATACCCCATGAAATTTAGTTTTTAATGAAATATTCTTAGCGGCGATAACATTCCAAACAGTCTTTTTAAAGTTTTCTGCCCCACCTTTATTCCATCTGAATTGTTGAGACCTCGCAGCGCTAATAACTACAGGAAGTTCAGCAGGAGTTTCAACATCTTCAAGGTATTTGAATTTCCAGTTTTTTAACTGAGCTCTGTAACTTAGGTCCAGGTCTTCAGTCAAAGTATCACCTTCCCAGTTTCCAGCGTCCAGAATACACTCTTTTCTCCAGATACCCGCAGTACCGTTAAAATTAATAAAATGACCCTTTGAATTTCTTCCAACTTGTTCAAGCGTAAAATGTGCATCAAGTGCAAAAGCCTGAATTTTTGTAAGTGTAGAATAATCTCTATTAATATGCCCCCATCTGGTTTGAACAACACCTATTTCCTCATCTTTAAAATAAATAACTGTTTTCTTCAACCAATCGTAATCCGGAAGAAAATCGGCATCAAAAATAGCTATGAAATCACCTTTTGCGATTTTCAGACCTTCTTTTAGGGCCCCGGCCTTATAACCCGACCTGTTTTCTCTTCGAATGTGCTGTATATCTAATCCGGTTTCCTGCAGAGCTTTAATTCTTCCTGCTGTTTCTTCAACCGATAACTTATCTGTGGAGTCGTCTAAAACCTGAATTTCAAGTTTGCTTTTAGGGTATTCCATTTTGGAAATATTTTCCAGCAAGCGTTCCACAACGTATTCTTCATTGTATATGGGTAGCTGAATAGTGACAAAGGGAATCTCCTTTGCGTCCAGTAAATTGTATTTAGGGGCAACCTCATTTATCTTCTTATTCCCTAAATAATTAACCAACAGGTTTAATTGTGCCAGGCTGTAAAAAAAGATCAGTAATAAGGCTGTGCTGTAAATTCCGATAATAATGTAAGCAATAATTAGTCCCATATTATTTTAAACTGTATTTAAAAATCCAAGCCAATATTTTAACGCCTGCAAAGATACTACCTTTTACTGTACCAGACACTTTAGATATACCAATTCTTTTCTTGTAACGCACTGGTATTTCGATATATGACATTTTGTTCTTAAGTGCTTTTAGTTGCATTTCAATGGTCCACCCGTAGGTTTTGTCCTCCATTTCCATCTCCAAAAGCTTCTCGTATTTAATTGCCCTAAAAGGTCCTAAATCTGTAAAAGTTGAACCAAAAAATATTTTCATTAAAAATGTGGCTAACTTATTGCCAAAAATTTGCTGCGGAGTCATAGAGCCATCCTCACGCAATGCTTTTGATCTCGCTCCGATCACCAAATCTACATTCTCATCCAGAATAGGTTTTACTATTTTACTTAGCTCTTCCGGATAATCTGAATAGTCTCCATCGATAAATACGATAATATTAGGCTTTCTGGACTTCTTAGCTATGTAATCCATTCCGCAGAGACAGGCATATCCATAGCCTTTTCTAGTTTCATTTAACACTGTAGCTCCTGCTCTTGTTGCATTTATTGCAGTATCATCTGTTGAGTTATTGTTTACAACAATTATTTCAGAAACTATAGCTGGAATTTCCTGAATGACCTTTGCAATAGAATTTGCTTCATTATACGCCGGGATTATGACCTTGATTTCTGTCATATTATGAAAAATGATTCGTTAATCTCCACATTTCTTATTTATTCTAAATATTCTTTTGTCTGTGCGGCGCAAAAATATCACTATTTATGGCATGATAGGTATCTGAAATAATTCTTTTTAAGTGGGTTTTATTTGGGAGAGTGTAAAAGGCGCGGACAATATGAAAGACGGGTAAAACAAGATTTAAAAACGGTAATAAAGTAAACCGGTATTAAGTAATATTTATTTTTGGTTTACCAGGGTCATTAAATCTACATCATTGCCTAATAAGACCTCATTGCCATCAATACGTCCTTTTAGGGGGCCATTCTCAAGTTTTAAAACACCTCTCGGGCAGACTGCAGAACATATGCCGCAACCAACACAACTTGAGCGCACAATGTTTTCACCTTTCTGAGCATAAGCACGTACATCAATACCCATTTCACAATACGTAGAACAATTCCCACATGAAATACATTGGCCTCCGTTAGTTGTTATCCTGAATCTTGAAAACAAGCGTTGTTGAAAACCTAAAATTGCCGCCATAGGGCATCCAAAACGACACCAGACCCTATTGCCAAAAATAGGATAGAAACCAGTGCCAATAACCCCTGAAAAAATACTTCCAATAAGAAATCCGTATGATTTCCTTAAAGTTTCAGATTTAAACAGAAATACGTCGCCATCTCCACTGAGAAAGTGAAAACCAATCAGGGCCATAATTATCGTGAAATATCCAATTGCACCATAAAGGGCATCTTTTTGAAATTGTTCTCGTTTAAATACCATTACAAGAACAAAAATTAAGGTCAATAACAGGGCTACACCAATAAGAAAAGTATTTTTAGTTAACCAGTACTTACTGGTATCATTGCCCAGATAGGAATAAATTACGGCTGTAGTCATTAGAGTAACAAAAACAACAACACTATGTACCACCCAGCGTTCTACTTTCCAGGCCGATAGTTTTTTGTCGCTTAGCTGTCTAAATGAATCCCCTGCGGTTTCGGCCAATCCTCCGCAACCGCAAACCCAGGAACAGTACCAACGTTTACCATATTTATAAGTCAGAATTGGGGAGATCACAAACACGGATATTATGCCAAATATGAGCATGGCCATACCAACATCTCCTGAATCTATAAATGCATTTATCCGGTATCTTTCAAAATTATAATAATTTAAAGGCCAGATATTCTTCAGATCATAATAAGGGAGTTTACCATTTAATCTGGCCATTATTTCGGGAATGATAAATGCAAAAGCTGTTTGAAAGAACATAACGCTTATGGTACGAATCATTTCGTATCTGTTGTGCCTGTATTTCCAAATAAATTTTATACCGAAAGCCAGAATGGCCACTGTATACAGTGATCCGTATACAAACCACTGACTGGCCGGATTGCCGCTCAATAATCTGCTTAGTGGGTCAAATAACGCAATTATACCTGTATTTGAGCCATTCTTTACCAGTCCCAGGAATTCCGGAAAAAAGTAAAGGACTATATAGAATCCTGTAAGTGTTATCCCGGTTATCCAGGCCCATAATCCTTTAGAAGATATTGATTTAAACCAAACACCGTCATTTTTTATACCCTTTAGTCTTTGGGCATATGCCTCTTTTGTAAACCAAAATACGCCGATAAAAATAGCCGCCAGGGAAATGATCAGCCATATTCCTTTATTGGGAAAGTTTACATTAAAACCAGCAAGCAGCACTATGAAAAGACCTGATATTCCTAATAGTACGGCCAATTTTTGAAACCGACTCAAAGCCACAGGTGGTTGTCCTGCCAGTGCCATGCTTTTATCCAAAGTGCTCATTCTTTATTTCAGTTTTATTAGGGTTTTAATGATCAAATTTTAGAGTCAAAAGATTCATCCGATTGCAAAAATTCGTTTCCAGTTTTTCTTTTCTGGCTTAATATCAGTGCCAAATTCTAAATTAAATTTAGCAGCAATTTCATTTTCATAATCTAAATAAAATTCAGGATCAAAATTGGCATCTTTAAGGTATTTAATTACATGCATAACATCTCGTCCCTCGTTTAGCCATTTATCTAAGATCTCGTGGCGGAGGCGAATTCCAAAAGTATTTAGTCCCAGGAACTTCTTGGTTTCTTTCTGAAAGGAAATAGTCAGACATATTTTTTCAGTGGAGTGTCGCCAATGAAAATGTTCCTCATATTCTTTTCTGCCGTTAGTACTAAAAACCCATCCATAAGTTTGGTATTCTATGTCCAGAAATTTAGCCGAATTAAACCAGTGTCCTGGTTTGTATTCGGTTCTGTTACCACAAATAGTCTGGGCAACTGTCTCTCCCATCATACGTCCTGTATACCAAACAGCTTCAATTGGCCTGCGATTACCAATAGGTTCTTGTTGTTCCGCACAGTCTCCAATAGCATAAATATCTTTGATATTTGTTTCAAGAAAGCGGTTTACCTTAATTCCCCTTCCCAACTCAATTCCGGAGTCGTTTAAAAATGAGACATTGGGTGAAACACCAGGAGTTAATCCTACCAATTGACATTCAATCGTTTCGTCTTTATCGGTAATAACAGCCTTCACCCTGCCGCTTTCATCAGCCAGGATTTCATTCAAATTCGTCTCCAGATGCAGGTCTATATGATGATCCAGTATGTGTTCATTGAGCATCTTAGAATCTCCATCTGGTAGCACACCATCCCAAAAGTTTTTTTCGCGGACCAGAAAAGTAACTGGAATATCTCTGCTTCGAAGCATTTCAGCCAATTCAATTCCAATTAATCCACCTCCAACAATAACAGCACGTTTGCAAACTTCTTTATTGGGGGCATTAATTTCTAATAAATCGAGATCTTGTTTGGAATACAAACCCTGTACCCCATGTAGATCCTGTCCTGACCAGCCAAATTTATTGGGTTTTGACCCGGTGGCCAGAATTAACTTGTCGTATTTTAATATTCGGGCGTCCTCAATCTGTAGTTCTTTTTTCTCATGATCTACCTTACTGACGTAGCCCCGCAGGAGTTCAATCTTGTTTTTCTCCCAAAACCAGTCTTCATATGGCTTTATATGTTCAAACTTCATATGACCCATATAAACATACATCAATGCTGTTCTGGAAAAGAAATGATCGGTTTCAGCAGAAATTATTATAATTCTCTTATTCGAGTTTTTACGGATATGTCTTGCGGCAGTTACGCCTGACACTCCGTTCCCAATAATTACAATATTTTCCATCTTGTTTATAGGTTGATAGGCATTATGTCGAATATAAAGATAATAACTTAACACCTTCTGTAAATTTCGATCAAGATTTATTACCTTATTTTTGTAAATGTCCTTTTAAATTTATTATGAAGAGATTCGGGTTTTTACTATTGCTCTTTCTTCAATTGTCTTGCACCAGTCAGGCGGTAAATAAGATTAATGGAATAAGTTTTGTCGCTTCCAGGGATAAAGCTGTTCAGGAGCATGTAGATGCTTTCCTGAATATTCATGCGGATCATGCAGCTGTAATGCCATTTGGTTTTATAAGAGATGTTTCAAGCCCGGAAATAATTTTTGATACGGACCGTCAATGGTATGGGGAGACTCAGGGTGGAGCCAAACAGTACATTGAATTGTTGCGGGCAAACAAAGTTAAGGTGATGCTAAAACCCCAAATTTGGATATGGCGTGGGGAATTTACAGGGGGATTAAAGATGGAAACAGAGGAAGACTGGAAGATTCTGGAGGCATCCTATGATAAATTTATGCTTACTTATGCCAAATTAGCCCAGGATACAAAAGCTGAAATTCTTTGTATTGGCACAGAACTGGAGCAATTTGTGATGAACAGACCAAAGTATTGGGAAGATTTAATTGTAAAAATCCGAAAGGTTTACAAAGGTAAATTAACCTATGCTTCAAACTGGGATGAATACAAACGAACCCCCTTTTGGGAATCTCTTGACTATATAGGCATAGATGCCTATTTTCCCTTATCTGATGCCAAAACCCCAACGGTAGATGAGTTAAAGGCCGGTTGGAAGCCCTGGAAAGAGAATATTGCTGCTCTTTCAAAAAGAACCTCCCGTCCTGTACTTTTTACAGAATTTGGATATCGAAGTATGGATTATACGGCAAAAAAACCATGGCTTGTTGACCGTAATGAGGAAGGTGTGAACCTGGAGGCTCAAGTAAATGCCAAGAAAGCTATTTTTGAAGAATTTTGGCAGGAAGACTGGTTTGCAGGAGGGTTTGTGTGGAAGTGGTTTCTTAATCACGAAAAAGCAGGTGGGGGAATGGATAACAGATTCACACCTCAAAATAAACCTGCCGAAGAAATCATTAAATTGTTTTATCAATCTAATTGATCACCATATTTTTCCCTTTTATTTCTATTCTGAGATACTTGCAATTTGGCAACATTTTTGATAATCTTTGTAAAAATTGATTATTGTGCCTCAAAAATTTATAAAACCACTTTTAATACTCCTTTGGTTTCCACTCTTAACTATGGTGGCACAGGATTCGCTGAAATCAGTTGTTGCCGAAAAAGGGGATGGTATTTATTCATTGCTTCGCAAGCAGGGGGTTGACCCCTATATCACCTATGATGATTTTATTGCTCTTAACTTACCCAGACTTAGAGATAGTTTGCATTTGTATGAAGGAATGGCCTATGTAATTCCCAGAACAACAGAAGATAGTCTGGAAATCGTTAAAGAAGAGACCAAAGTTTCCGGAATAAAAAATTCTGTAAAGGGTATATCCTATGATATTTTTGGTGAGAAATATGCCGAGGTAACTGGTAAAAGCGAGCGTTTAAAAGGCACAGTATATTATTTGATTTCTGGACATGGGGGCCCTGATCCTGGCGCTATGACCCAATATGTTGGGAAATCTATTTCAGAAGACGAATATGCTTATGACGTAACCCTAAGGTTGGCAAGAGAATTACTTGCCCATGGGGCACAGGTTTATGTTATTGTACGTGATCCCGATGACGGTATTCGAGATGAACGAATTCTGGAAATGGATAAGGATGAGTTAGTCTTACCAGACCAGACCATTCCTTTAGACCAAAAAGACAGGCTTGAGCAA
>NZ_JBATGR010000385.1:0-2996 GCF_049665975.1 Eudoraea sp. | reverse complement strand
TCCGAAGTAAAAACAAGAGTCTACAGGTTTGGAAATAAAACAGCCGATGGTAACAGTAAAATGAAGAACCTGTTAGGTGGCAAGGGTGCCAATCTTGCAGAAATGAGTGCGATTGGTATTCCTGTACCTCCCGGATTTACTATTACTACAGAGGTTTGCACGGAATATAATGAACTGGGCAAAAATAAGGTAGTCAAATACATAAAGGAGGAGGTTAAGCAGGCAATTAAGAATATTGAAGGAATTATGGGAACCAAATTTGGTGATCCTGAAAATCCCTTACTGATTTCTGTTCGCTCCGGGGCTCGTGTTTCTATGCCCGGGATGATGGATACCGTACTGAACCTAGGACTTAATGACGAGGTGATAGCCGGATTGGTTGAAAAAACAAAAAATGAACGCTTTGCATGGGATTCTTATCGCCGTTTTATTCAAATGTATGGTGGGGTTGTCCTTGGTATGAAACCGGAAACCAAGGAAGACATAGACCCTTTTGAGGAAATTATGGAGCATCTTAAAGATAAACGCGATATAGAATTAGACACTCAATTTACCGTACAGGATTTAAAGGATTTGGTTTATGATTTCAAAGATGCTGTAAAAAAACAAACAGGTCACGATTTTCCTTTGGATCCATGGGATCAGCTTTGGGGAGCAATTATGGCTGTTTTTGACAGTTGGAATGGAAACAGAGCTATTTATTACAGAAAAATGAACGGTTACCCTGCAGATTGGGGTACTGCGGTAAATGTTCAGGCCATGGTATATGTAAACATGGGGAATAATTCCGGAACCGGGGTTTGCTTTACAAGGGATGCAGGAACAGGCGAGAATGTTTTTAATGGGGAATATCTCATAAATGCTCAGGGTGAAGATGTAGTAGCGGGCGTAAGAACACCTCAGCAAATAACCAAACTAGGTTCAGAGCGTTGGGCAGAACTTGCGCAGGTAAAAGAAGCAGAAAGAGTTGCTAATTATCCTTCATTAGAGGAGTTAATGCCCTCTATGTATTCAGAACTAAATGGTTACCAGGAAAAACTGGAAAAACATTATCGCGATATGCAGGATATGGAATTCACCATTCAGGATGGTAAGCTGTGGATTCTACAAACCAGAAATGGCAAAAGAACGGGAGCTGCAATGGTAAAAATTGCCGTTGATCTTCTTAAAGAAGGCCAGATTGATGAAAAAGAGGCCTTAATGCGCATAGAGCCTAACAAATTGGATGAATTGCTCCACCCTGTATTTGACCAAAATCGCATGAATAAAGATCATATTATTGCTCAGGGTTTACCTGCCTCACCGGGGGCAGCAACAGGTCAAATCGTATTTTTTGCAGATGAAGCAGATAAGTACAAGTTTACCATACTTACCCGAATAGAAACATCTCCTGAGGATCTCGAAGGCATGAACATTGCCAGAGGAATCCTCACCGCCAGAGGTGGGATGACATCTCACGCAGCCGTTGTAGCTCGTGGCATGGGTAAATGCTGTGTCTCCGGTGCAGGAGCGTTAAAAATTGACTATAAAAACAGAGTTTTAAGAGTTGATAATAAAGAATATCAAGAAGGAGATTGGATTTCCTTAAATGGTTCTACAGGTAATATTATTGAAGGTAAAGTACCTACTATGGAACCGGAATTAAGTGGTGAATTTGCGGAAATTATGAAATTATCTGACAAGTATAGGACTATGAAAGTTCGTACTAATGCAGACACACCTAAAGATGCTAAAGCAGCCCGTAATTTTGGTGCCGAAGGTATAGGACTTACCAGGACCGAGCATATGTTTTTTGAAGTAGACCGGATCCGGGCCATGAGGGAAATGATTTTGGCCGCTACAATAAAGGGTAGAAAAGCGGCTCTTAGAGATCTCCTCCCTATGCAACGTTCAGATTTTGAAGGAATCTTCGAAGCTATGCAGGGATTTCCGGTTACTATTCGTTTGCTCGATCCACCATTACATGAATTCGTGCCTCACCAATTAGCTACTCAAAAAGAACTGGCAGAGGATCTTCATATTTCTCTGGCTTCAGTAAAAAATAAAGTGTCAGAGCTTCATGAATTTAACCCAATGTTGGGCCACAGAGGATGTCGGCTGGGAATTACCTATCCGGAAATTACGGAAATGCAGACCCGGGCAATCATTGAAGCTGCTTTAAATTTAAAAGCAAAGGGAATTGAAGTGATCCCTGAAATTATGGTGCCCCTTGTTGGTACAGTTAAGGAATTTGTCTCTCAGGAAAATGTGATCAGATCTACGGCTCAAAAAGTATTTAAGGAGCGTAAAGATAGTGTGGAATACCTTGTAGGAACTATGATTGAAATTCCACGGGCAGCACTTATGGCAGACCAAATTGCCGAACATGCTGATTTCTTTTCATTTGGCACAAATGACCTTACTCAAATGACTTATGGATACTCCAGAGATGATGCGGGTTCGTTTCTTGGGATATATTTGAAAGAAGGAATACTAACCTCTGATCCTTTTGAAGTAATAGATCAGGAAGGAGTAGGACAATTAGTTGAAATGGGAACGGAAAGGGGTAGAAAAACAAAACCTGATTTAAAGGTAGGTATTTGCGGAGAACATGGTGGCGAACCGAGTTCCGTTGAATTCTGCAATCGAATTGGATTAAATTATGTAAGCTGTTCACCTTTTAGAGTCCCTATTGCAAGGATAGCTGCAGCTCAGGCCGCCATTTCTTAGGCAGTAACAGAAATTGGAATAATATACTTTTAGTCAGACTAATAGTATAGATGTGAGTGGTTTTTATAAATCATTAAACACTATTTTTGCACTGACAATGGTATTGTATGTTTCATATTTTTAGTAAGAAAAAATTTCTGGTAGATTATCTGCATAATTTTGTGGATATCCATAACCATATTCTGCCGGGTATAGATGATGGAGCTAAGACAGTAGACGAGTCCGTAGACCTGATTCACGGCTTTAAGGAGCTTGGGATAACAAACCTGGTTGCCACTCCACATATC
>NZ_JBATGR010000384.1:0-6160 GCF_049665975.1 Eudoraea sp. | reverse complement strand
GGTGGAATTTGTGTAGGTGGAGGTCCCCAAGGTGCATGTGGAGGTATTGCAGTATCCTCTACTTTTATTATGGATGGTTTAAGTGGGGATTTATCTTTAACCTAGATTAACAGCCCTTGTCTTATTTAAAAACAATAGACCATGCTAAAAGCACGGTATTAGTGGTGGCACCAACATCTTTCAGGGTTTTGGAATAAACATATGCTAATTTAAGACCTTGATTGCCTGCAAAACTAGCTCCAACGGAAGCCGCACCAACAACATTTGCTCTTTGGTCATCATTGAATTGCTGGTTAACTACAGAAGACGCTCCTTGGTTGTATCCCGCACTTAGTGAAGCCCAAAAGCGTTTCTCAAATTGCCTTATAAGATGGGTCTGAAGGGCAAAAAGTGCCCTTTGTTTTAATTCACCATCATTAAAAAAATCATTATTCTTGGAAAAGAGTACCAGGGAGCTTGTAAGTTCATATGACCAGGGACCCCAATAATGAACCATTCCTATCTGCGGTCTTATAACGAAACGGTTACCCCCCAGATTTAATAATTGATCATCAGAGTATTGACCAAAAGGCAGGGATACAGACAGAGAAACACCAAAGGTTGTGAAAACCGGGTTGGCAGCCAGGTATTCTTGTAATTCTTTAGGCCCTGTGGGTGGGGGTCCTGTTAAATTTAAGGATAATCTCACTCTCGGATCTGCGAAACCAGTTCTGTTAGCACTCTCGGCGACACCATCCAAAAGACCTTCCCAACGGGAAAAAGAAAAAGGAAGTAATACGTCTACCCGTGCCAATTTATTACCCAATCTAAAGGGACGGATATAACCGGCAACAAACCCATTACCTGTATAAATTACATCTTCAGCTCCTAAGACGGGATCAAAAAAGACATCGCCGGAATTATAGGCATATCCTGCGGCTATAACATTTACACCCAAAGGAATGGACGACCACCTGCGGGGTTCTACATCCTGCGTATAGCCTTGCTGCAGATAGAGCATAACGCAGCATAATAAAATACATCTAAGAGTTAATGGTTTTTTATTCACCATAGGTCACTGGTAAGCTTAAATATGATTTTACTTCTTTATTTTTACCCGGTACTTGTTAATCATTTTTTATCCCCCATCTTCTATAGGCCGACCTTAGAAATTCTCCATAAATTTCCTTATGTATTTCAAATTGTTCCGGAGTGAGTAAATCTTCTAATTCTTTGTCCTGTTTGGCCAACAAAATGTTTAATTCCTTTTTAAATCTCTCTGGCGAATAACCTTTATCCTTATCATCTAACCTTGCGATCTTGGCTACATAGTAAACAATAATACTGCTGTATTGGCTCATTTCCTCCTCGTTGAGATCCATTCTTTTAGCTTCATCCTGGAACCAGAGTTGAAGATTATCCTTTTCTTCCGAGGAAAAAATTTCAACTTTTCTTTCTTCCTTACTAAGCTCCTGTGCCTTGATATTAGAGAACATAAGAAGACAAGTAATACATAAAACTATTTTAATTTGAGTCATAGAAAATTGGTTTTAGATGATTTTTGAATAGGGGTATAATGATCAGTATAAATTTTGTTAGACGCTCGTATAATTTTTACCAGTTGTATTTATGGGGATTAATTTAAACTTCCCAATTACAAAAATAAACATATAAAAGGATTGAATAAATGGATAACGCAAACTAACTGATCTTGTTTTATTTCCTAAAGTAAAAATATGCAGTTAACTGAAAGAAGTAAAGATTTTCTAGCACCCCAAAAACCTACTTGGACATCTACCTGTCATCCATAAGAATTGAGTGAGTCTTCAAAAAGAACTCATATGAGTAGCATGGATTAAGCATAAGCAGTACCTCAAAAAAAAGTATAGAAATACCAATCGGGATCTGTTGATCACATTTTCGGAAGATGCCGGTTGGTTAAGATGGCCACTTCTTATATGTCTGTTTATTTCACAGGATCAAAAGTAAATTTCTGTCCACCAATAGACGCTTCATACATTAGCCCACCTTTAACATGGGTAAAAATAGCTACGCCATCCTGGTAGGGGGCTACAGCCGCTCCGCCTTCCGAAATGGCTACTGCCGATGCTTGAGCGCCAAATTTAAATTTACCACCTGTAAAACGGTCATAGGCAGCTTTATCTTCAAAGAAAATCAATTCGCTAAATTGCTGACCCCCTGCCTGAAGTCCAAAAGAAGCCTGCCCTAATTTAGATTCGCCAGTAACAGAACTTCCCTGGTACACTAATCCTTTACCTCCGGCACCACCTATACCAAGGCCTGCTTTGGTGATTTTTGGAAATATAGCATATCCATAAGCCTTTGTAAAATAGGTATCAAGTTTGGGCGCATCCTTTTTCATTTCAGTAATTGCCTCTTTACAGTCGCTCTCTAACTCAGGATTCCAACCGGACTGAGAATAGGTTGTTGAAGAAATTATTAAAGACAGAAATAAGGTATAAATTGGTAATTTAAGTGAGTGTGAAGTTTTCATCGAAATATTTTTTAACATTTATAGAAGGTCAAGATATAAATTAAATTAGTTAAGGCCCAATAATTCTTAATGTTCGCAATTGGTACAGGTACTTATAAGTTGTATAAATAAAGATTTCTCCCCTTTTTATTTAATTCCTCATCTGAAAGCAGCAGTGTTTTATTAGTAAGGAAAGAAACAGATTCCAGTTGTGTTCTAATACCCAGATCAATTGTTTTTAGTTCCCCTTTAAAGAAATTTGAAAGATCAAAATTTGTGAAAAGCCATAATTTACCGTAGCCCAAGAGGGCTATGGTTTTACCGTCCTGGGAAATATCTGCGGCTGTTATTTTACAGGTGGAAAAATCTGTACAGGGAATAAATTCTCCCAGGTACGAGGCTTTATAGTTCCCCTTTTTCGCTGGAATTCTGTATATCAAGGCATTTCCGTTAAATGGATGAGATCTGTTTTTTGTGATAAGATAAAGACTGTCTTTAGCATAAAAAATAGCCTCTGTGTCAAAGTGTAAATTTTTCTTTTTAGGGGGAAATTTTTTTTGTTCAGGAAAGTTGAATTCTATGCGTTCTGCTTCAATCTTGTCTCCTTTTTCCTTATCCGGATCGGGTATTTTATATATAACCAGGTCTTTTCTTTTATTTGCGTTATTTCCTGTATCAGCTATATAAACATTACCATCATTATCCCGGGCCATATCTTCCCAATCCTTGTTTTTAGCATTTTTTACTTTAAGCTCCTTTATGATCTTACCCTTAGTACTTATCTGATATATTTTGTCTTCGTTTCCGCCGTCATTGACAAACCATACGGTTGAATCTTTTCTGACAACCATTCCCGAATTCTCTTTAAGCTTTTTGGGAAGTTTTGTTATGTAGGTGAGTTGTCCATAGTTGGAACAGCTTATTAAAAAGCTAAATAATAAGATGGCTATATATCTAGTCATCTACATTTTTTAGAGGCAAGTAAATCTCTGCTGCCCAGGTTAGTGCATCACCACCCATATTTGGGTTATTTTGAAATACTTCCACAGGTAGTCCAGTAACTTCAATATCATTTTTAGCGGCATAATCCATAAGGGCATACCAGGCTCTGTCTGAAGTTATGTAATTACCGTTATAAACGGCCTTAAGCGCATTTCTTGAATTGAATTGCTTATACTTTAAGTCTGGATGCTGAGGCAGAGAATCCGATTTAATAATGGGATAACAAAAATCAAATTGTATGCTATCTGTTTCCTTGTCCCATTGGGTGACCTCTAAAAAGGGTCTTCCGTTTAACTCAATCCCATTATTAGCAAGGATTGTATTTAGTAGAGGATAATTGTACATCATACCCTTTGCTTTTCCAAATTGAGTGGTCTTCACAGAAACATAGGCACAATAAGTTGACGACAATTCACTCTTACCGGTTACATTAACCCTAAACTTATCTATATGTTCATTTAGTTTTTCATTAAAATCTTTAACTGTACTTATGGTTCGTTTTTCAAAATCGGTATTGAAAAATGGGATTGTGATTTTGTTTTTAAAACTATGATCAAGATCATTTACATAAACCTTTACCTCTGAAGTAGAATCTGTTAGTGGAATAATATCCCATTGATATAAATAAGTAGAATCGTTAAATTTTATATTTTGTTCCAGCTGAGTTAGACCTTCCTGATTCACTAGTTGGGCATCTTCCAGAGTAGAATTCCAAATTTTTAAAGATTGATTAATAGTCCCGGGAAACGTCCTTGCTTTAAAAGTTACGAGGTAGTCATAGGGTTTTATAAACAAATACCATACAAGGCCTATAAGTAAGAGAGGTAGTAAAACTAAAATGATTTTTTTCATATACCTAATTTGTCATTGTAAGGTTTTCTAAAACGAACTTTCCTAAATCCCTTCCTTGTTTTACTCCAACCGCCACAGCTTTTCTGTAATGAATACCTCCGTACATTCTGCTAATGGCTGCCTCATCTGCCGCTTCATTAAATGAATTAAAACTTCTTGAGGGTAATCCATAAGGCACTTCAGTATCATCATCAAAGTTGAAATTCTCACCAAAAATTTCGGTAAGTGCCGTTGCAGCTGCTCCGGAAACTACGCTATGCCCACTGGTGTACTCAGGAAATGGGGGAGTTTGTAATACAGGCTTCCAGTTTTCGTCAATATGTTCGTTGATCAGGGTTTCAGGCCGGATAAGGTTACTCCTGTACTTCTCATCCCAACAGCTAATAAAGGCATCGGCTATGGCCATGGAGGTTTTGGTATAGGCGTATACGGTTTTGTTAAAATCACTATTTGTGTTTTTTGCAGCTATTTTAGCGATACCAATCCAGTGAGCTCCAGGGGATATTTTCTTAGTAGCGAACATTAAATGACCACGAGTCACGGAAACATATGGATTACAATCCCAGAACTGTGCTATGGCAATTTCTTCGGAGGTATCTCCCTTTTCGGTAATTTCCATACTTATGTCATATACTTCTTTAACTTCTTTGTAAAATTCTGAATCTTCTTCCATAGAAAAAGGTGGGGGAGGAGAGGGGATAAACTGGTTTGACGAGTCTATCACAAAGGGGCGTATTTTATTCCAATGCGGCTCTATCCCATCCATATAAGCAGGAGGAGTGGGTTGCCATCTAGAGGGGTCATCCGTATCAACTGTAAACTTAGGCATTGTCCTTGTCTGCTTATAGTTGTCACTATTCATCCATTCCACAATATGCTCGGCCACTTGAAGACCGTAAGTTTTTGAAGCATTAAATTCTTTTGAATTTTTAGATTCCCAAATCGTGTATAAACTATCTCTGAAAGCCTTTAGTTTATCTTCAGAAAAAATAACTCTTCGGCTTACATCCATATGAGCTATTAAGGCAGCTAAAGAATAATTTACGGGTTTGGAGGTGTCTGGTTTAGGAATAGCAGTTAGTTCATGCGCCTGGCCTTCCAATGAGTTGTAATTGTCATCATTCAGCGCTATTATTTCATAGGCAGCTATATTAGGATAGGCATAGATTCGGCTGGCAACAGGGGGAGAAAAAATATCATGTATCATTATCTCTGTGACCTTGTCAATAGCCATATGCAGTTCATTTGGCGTAACAACAATGGGTTCTTCGTTCTTATTGCAGGCCACAAGAGTTCCCAGTACCAGCAATACTCCTAATGTCTTCTTCATTTTCAGTTATGTTTTATTAATTCATATACGCGGGCCTTCTCGTTATTAAAGGTTACCAGTAAATAAGGTTGGTTGTTTAAAGTAATTATATTAAGATGACGTGTTGATTTTTGAGAAAGGTCCATGCCCATCTTATGTCCCAAAATTACATCATTTTTACTTTTTATCATAGCCCCCGGAAAAGCACCAAAACGTCCATGATAAGGTTTAACCCCGAAAAAATTCCCTGCTGCTAAAACTTCTTCAGTGCCATCCTGGTCAAAATCGTAAACAAGAAAATCCATAATAGGAGCCAATTGTAATTCATATTCAAAAGGCACAAAGGTATATTTACCATTATTATTCTCAAGATATCCTGATCTCAATTCTGATACGTTTAAGACAATTGAGTTATCCAATGTTTTTTTATCAAATATCTGATCGATGGTTTTGCCTGCAAAATCGCGATAATTAGTAAATTGTTTCCGTAACTCAACTATTTGACCCGCAATACCATCTAATCC
>NZ_JBATGR010000383.1:0-3009 GCF_049665975.1 Eudoraea sp. | reverse complement strand
TATATTAAACTTTTCAAAAACACAATAGTATGGACACGGACAGAAGAAGGTTTATTAAGAAAAGTTCATTATATCTTTTAGGATCAGCTGGCTCTTTTCTATTTCCTGTTGAACTTCTTGCGTCAATGCGAAAAAAAGTTGGTGCCAATGACCAGATTAATCTGGGATTAATAGGTTGCAATGGCATGGGTTTTAGCAACCTGCTCTCGCTTCTGAAAATTAGTGAGGTTAACGTAATTGCACTTTGTGATGTAGATGAAAATGTACTTTCCCGACGTACTTCCGAACTCGAAAAAGCCGGTATTAAAAAACCACAATGGTATAAGGATTATCGAAAAATGTTGGAAAATAAAGCTATCGATTTTGTGGTTATTGGGACGCCAGATCACTGGCATTGCCTGCAATTGACAGATGCTTTAAGTGCTGGAAAAGATGTGTATTGTGAAAAACCAATTGCGAATTCAATGCAGGAATGTGACATTATGCTGGATACTGTTCAGAACAGTAAAAGGATTGTTCAGATTGGTCAATGGCAACGGAGTCAACCTCATTTTGTAGATGCGATTAATTTTGTGCATTCTGGAAAACTAGGTGAAATAAGACTGGCAAAAGCCTGGGCATATCAAGGCTGGATGAAACCAGTTCCTATACAAGCAGATGCAAGTGCTCCTGCCGGGGTTGATTACAAAATGTGGTTAGGGCCTGCACAAGAACGCTTGTTTAATCCAAACAGGTTTCATTTTAATTTCAGGTGGTTTTGGGATTATGCGGGCGGTCTTATGACGGATTGGGGTGTTCATCTGATAGATTATGCTTTGTACGGAATGAAAGCCGGAACGCCAAAATCTGTAATGGCCCTTGGAGGTAAGTTCGCTTACCCTAATGATGCTTCAGAAACGCCAGACTCATTACAGGCTGTTTTTGAATATGATGATTTTTCCATATTATGGGAGCATGCAACTGGCATTGATGGAGGTAATTACGGAAGAAATCACGGGATAGCCTTTATTGGGAATAATGGTACATTGGTGTTGGATAGAAATGGCTGGGAAGTAATTCCTGAAAAGGAATTTCAAGGCTGGG
This sequence comes from Eudoraea sp., assembly GCF_049665975.1. Classification (GTDB taxonomy): domain Bacteria; phylum Bacteroidota; class Bacteroidia; order Flavobacteriales; family Flavobacteriaceae; genus Eudoraea. The sequence goes on along the minus strand of NZ_JBATGR010000383.1, from coordinate 1,926 downwards.
GCAAAGAGGGCATCCCACGCATGGAAGCATTGCCTTTGCAACAGAATCAGGGAAGTGGTTTGGATCTGCACACTAAGAATTTTATTGAAGCCGTTAAAAGCAGGAATTCAAAGAACCTTAATGCCCCTATTAAAGTAGGTTATGATGCAGCCATGGTATCCCACATGGGAAATGTGGCTTATAAATCCGGGAATAGAATATATTGGGATGCAGATAACAACAGCTTTACTGATAAAAAGTCTAATGAGATTATGATGGCATCTTATCATAATGGATGGAAATTGCCTAAAAAATAAAAATTGGCCTTATCAGAAATTTAAGATTTAAGAATATTTAACAAGCTTCTGGTTTATCGGTATTTATCATTTAACCCCAGACCTTTAGAAATCATTGGAATAATCTTCCCAAGTCGTGATTCCTTTGTCTTTTGTTGTTTTGCCTCTGCGATGTACTCGCAATAATCTCTTTGTTTATAAGGAGTGAGAGCATAAAATTGCTCATTCAGTTTGTTGTTTTCTTGTAAAGCGTCCAATAACATTTTTGGGATGATTATTTCTGTCTTTCGCGATGGTTTTATTTTCAGTCCTTTCTTTTGATTGGCGATAGCCTCCTTTATATATTCAAGAACACCTGCTTCATCAATATCACTTACCGACTTAAATTTCCAGTGCCTCATGGATTTTGTGTTGCCTTCCTGTGCATTTTTCAGAACTCCCTTGGGATCACTGAGGAAAACTCCGTTAAAAAACCAAATGCCAAAATGATTTTTAAAAGCCATTATTCCCAATACGTTTTTATTATCTATGGTGTACACAGCTGAGCCCCATTTTAGTGCTTCTGTCAATTGGGTTTTTAAGGCAATATCCCTTAATTTTCGGATTCCCTCCCCGTATTTATGATCTTTGGAATAATAGGCTTCTACTTTTTCATTTATTTCCATATCCCCAGTTATTTACTGGCTACAATTTCGCATATTTTTACGATAACTTCAACTGCCTTTTGCATACTTTCTACTGGTATGTATTCGTACTTTCCATGAAAATTATGTCCGCCCGCAAAAATATTTGGACATGGTAGTCCCATAAAACTAAGCTGTGAACCATCTGTTCCACCCCTAATAGGTTTTATAATTGGTTCTATATCTAATGTTTCCATAGCCTCTTTGGCAATTTCAACGACCTGAAAAACCGGCTCTATCTTTTCCCTCATATTAAAGTACTGATCTTTTATCTCCAGGGATAAGAAATCTCCATGTTTTTCATTCAGTTCATTGACACTATTTTGCAGTAGTTTTTTTCTCTTCTCAAATAAGGACCGATCATGATCCCTAATAATAAGTTCCAACTCTGCTTTTTCTATTTCACCCTGGAGGTGATTAATATGATAGAATCCTTCCCGGCCTTCGGTTTGTTCCGGCACTTCTTTTTTTGGTAATAAATTTATTAATTCATTTAAGAGGCCAATAGCATTTACCATTTTTCCTTTGGCGTATCCCGGATGTACACTTTTGCCCTTGGCGGTAATTTTTGCGCCGGCAGCATTAAAATTCTCATACTCCAATTCCCCTATCTGACTCCCGTCTATAGTATACGCCCAATCTGCATTAAATTTTTTGACATCAAATTTATGTGCTCCACGTCCTATCTCTTCATCTGGTGTAAAACCAATACGGATAGGGCCATGTTTAATTTCCGGATGCTGAATGAGATACTCCATAGCTGTGATTATTTCGGCTATACCGGCCTTGTCGTCTGCTCCAAGAAGCGTAGTGCCATCCGTTACAATAAGGGTTTGTCCTTTATAAAGAAGTAAATCATCAAAATAATCTGGGGAGAGTACAATATTGTTTTCTTTATTAAGGACGATGTCCTTTCCGTCATAATTATGAATCAAACGAGGTTTTACATGGGTTCCTGAAAAATCCGG
>NZ_JBATGR010000382.1:0-7689 GCF_049665975.1 Eudoraea sp. | reverse complement strand
GGGATCATAGGTTTGAAATGATCCAAAACCACATGCGAAAGTTGCTTCAGATTCCCAAAAAGCGACTTCACATTGCCACTTACAAAATCCTCAACACAGGCATCGGTATGTTTAATAAACTGATCCTTCAAAACTTTACGGAAGCCTTCATGTTTCATTTTATCCATAAAAATTTCCACCATCGGTGCTGTTTCTCCTATGATTCCACTATCCAATAAAAAGACCGCGCCTTTCCCATTCAAATTTTGGGAGGGTATACTGGTAGATTCTATATTTTCTTGTGAATTAATTAGAATAGGTAAGCTTAGATAGCTATTTAAAGGATCCAGCCCGGAAGATTTACCATGGAAAAATGATTCCATTTTACCGAAAATCATTTTGAGTTTTAGTAATTTTTCCCGGGTCAGGTTTTCGAGTACTGTGATTTTTTCAATAGAATACTTGTCATAAATTGCGGCTACCAAAGCACCACTACTTCCAATACCGTAACCCTGGGGAATAGAACTGTCAAAATACATCCCATCATCCACATCAACCTTTAAGGCCTTCAAATCAATAGAGAATAGCGTGGGTTCCTGACCTTGTAAATTGGTTAAATAATGAAAATATTTTTTCAGGCTTTCATTAGACTTCTTAGCCGTTTCAGACAGATTCTCGTCTTTCTTAAGGGCTCCCTTAAAGAAATTGTAAGGAATAGAGAGTCCTTTGGAATCCTTGATGATTCCGTATTCACCAAAAAGTAAAATTTTTGAATAAAAAAGAGGTCCTTTCATCTGAATTCAATTAAGTTTGACTCTAAGATAGGGTGTATTAATCTTAATAAGGGCTCAAATTACATTTTTTTGGCCCCAAAACCAATTCGGTCGCAAATATACTGCTCATTTTCACAATACGCAATTAGCTCCTCTTTAATAAATTTGTTGACCTCGTTTTTTTCATTATCAGGGTAAAGCAGATGTATATTCGCCCCGGCATCTAAGGTAAAACATAGATGATTTTGTCTAGCTCTCCGAAATTCCCAAATTTTCTCAATAATGTTCAGTGTATTAGGTTTCATAAGGATAAAATAAGGAATACTGGTCATCATCATTGCATGCAAAGTGAGTGCCTCACTCTCAACTACTTCTATAAACTCATCCAGATTACCTTCAGCGAATATTGAACGTAAGCGTATCAGATTGTCGTGAGCCTGTACAAATCGATTTTGTGCAAATGGGTGGCCGTTCATAAGATCATGGCCAACAGTACTACTAACACTTTTCTGCCCTTTATGTACGAGTAAAATAGTATCCTGATAGGTTTTGAACACCTCATCCACCGGATAAGGATAGGGTATTCCATATAGATTTGTGCTCCCAGCTATTTCGTTATGCTCCCCCCATTGAACAAGGTTACCTTTAATACTTCTACAGGCACTACCTGATCCCAATCGTGCTAAGAAAGATGCTTTTTTATAGAAAAAATCCGGATCCATTTCGGAAACCATTTGCTTTTCTATATCCATTAGACATAAAGCCAAAGCGGCCATACCACTGGCAGAAGAGGCAATGCCGCTGCTATGTGGAAAGGTGTTGGAGGTATCAATAGAGAAATGATAACTTCTAAGAAAAGGAATATACTTTTCAATCCGTTTAAAAAATGTTACAATCTTGGGCTTAAAATCTTCCCTTGATTTTCCTTCAAAAAATAAATCAAATGAAAACTCATTACTTGCTTGAGCAAGCTTAGTAAAGGCCACAGAAGTTATTGTTCTGCACTCATCCAGCGTAAAACTTACTGATGCATTTGCCGGTATTTGATTTTGCTTCTTACCCCAGTACTTAACTAATGCAATATTACTTGGGGCTTTCCACTGTACCCTACCTTGTTCCTTATCAATCCTGTAAGGCAAGGGAATAAAGTCGTCTTCGATCATGTACACAACAATTTATGCAAAGATAGTTTTTAAGCGCATTTGCTATAGCCTCTATTAAAATAAATTACTATGTTAGATAACTTACATCCAGTAATTTTGAAAAAGAAGCTTACCTATATTGCCATTTCTGTGTCTATATGTCTTATCATAGGCTTTCTATCCGGGTATGCAACTCAGTCTTCAGTAAATGATTGGTACTTATCACTGAATAAACCTAGTTTTAATCCTCCAAATTGGATTTTTGGACCGGTTTGGACATTGCTATATATTCTAATGGGGATAGCCGCAGGTATTGTTTGGACAAAAGGATTTCATCATATTTGGGTGAAAACGGCATTATATAATTTTGGGTTTCAGTTATTATTTAACGCCCTCTGGAGTGTTGTTTTTTTTGGATTTAAAAACCCCTTCTGGGCACTTTTGGTAATTCTGTTTCTACTTGCTCTAATTTTGCTAACCATTAAATGGTTCAATGTAGTGAGCAGGACAGCAGCATATCTCCTCATTCCCTATTTTTTATGGGTTTGTTTTGCTACCATCTTAAATTATAAGATTTGGGAAATGAACTAGCTTTTGCTTAGTTCCAACAGTTTTAATACCGTTTTATGGTTTCTTGCTGTAGCCCTAACCTGAAGTTTTTGCTCAAATAGGTTAGTGTTAAGTTTTGCCTTACCCATTCCACAAAGGCATTTGAGATAGATATAATCCTTACATACAAAAAACCTTTCATTTTGAAATTTAGTCTCATTAAATAATTCTACCGTCTTTCTTTCAGGAATATCCTTAAGAAATACATAATATACTTTGCTTGTATCATTCCCATCTAAAGGTTTAAATGGATTGTTACTTACTATTTTTTCAATCCTGGATCTGGTTAAAACAATTACAGGTACCAGATAGCCATAGGCTTTTTCCAGTGCACTTTCTATTTGCTGTTCCAGCTTTTTGGTGTCTGCTTCATTGCTTTGAAATATAACATTCCCACTTTGGATGTATGATGTAACCGCTAAAAATCCTGATTTTTCAAAAATCATCCTCAAATCGGCCATCATTATTTTTTTGTGACCTCCAACGTTGATGCCCCTTAGTAGGGCTATATATTTAGGCATTGCAAGACAAACTTTAAAACATAGACAAAAAATACAGCATTTAAGTTAGCTAATTATCATAGTATAAAATAAATCAAATACATTTATTATCTTTCATTTTTAAACCTATAAAATCAACACTGCTAATAGCATGCAAACCTATATCCTTGCTTTTGATCAAGGCACCACAAGCTGTAGAGCATTAATTTTTGATAAAACAGGAAGTATTATTTCCACTTCCCAGAGAGAATTTACGCAATATTTTCCCAAACCTGGTTGGGTAGAGCATGATGCAATGGAGATTTGGTCTACGCAAGTGGCAATGGCTGCTGAAACGGTTGCTAAAAAAGGATTAGAAGCAAAGAATATCGCAGCAATAGGAATTACCAATCAACGTGAAACCGTAGTTGTTTGGGATAAAAAAACTGGAAAACCTGTTTATAATGCCATTGTCTGGCAAGACAAAAGAACTGCCAAATATTGCGACTTTTTAAAAAGTGAAGGAAAGTCCCAATGGATTCGCAAAAAAACAGGTCTTGTAATTGATGCTTATTTCTCAGGCACAAAAATAAAATGGATCTTAGACAATGTAGAAGGAATACGGGAAAGAGCAGAGGCGGGTGATTTAATAATGGGAACAATAGATACCTGGCTTATTTGGAACATGACCAAAGGAGAATTACATGTGACTGATGTAACCAACGCTTGCAGAACACTTTTATTCAACATCAACACTCTTGAATGGGATGATGAACTTCTAGAGTTATTTACAATTCCAAAGAGCATGCTGCCCGAAGTAAAACAGTCTAGTGAGATTTACGGACATACTGCTCCGGGACTATTTGCAACCAGAATTCCAATTTCGGGCATAGCAGGGGATCAACAGGCTGCATTATTTGGTCAAATGTGCACAAAGAAGGGAATGGTAAAAAACACTTATGGTACGGGATGTTTTATGTTAATGAATATTGGTGATAAACCAATAGTATCTAAAAATAATCTTCTTACTTCGGTCGCCTGGCAAATAAATGGTAAAGCTGAATACGTCCTCGAAGGAAGTATATTCATTGCTGGGGCTGTTGTTCAGTGGCTTAGAGATAGCCTTAAAATTATTAAAACATCTAAAGAAGTAGAACAACTGGCCGGTTCTGTGGCAGATTCGGGTGGAGTTTATTTTGTCCCTGCTTTTGCAGGTTTGGGAGCTCCGCACTGGAATCAACATGCACAAGGCACTATATTTGGTCTGACCCGGGGAAGTACAGATGCTCATATTGCAAGAGCAGCCTTGGAATCTATTGCCTTTCAGACTATGGATATTTTAAAGGCAATGGAAGCAGATTCGGGGATATCAATTAAGGAATTAAGGGTAGATGGAGGTGCAACAGTTAACAATCTACTTATGCAATTTCAAGCAGATGTATTAAATACAGTAACGGTAAGACCAAAAATAGTAGAAACCACAGTAATGGGTGCTGCATTCCTCGCCGGACTTGCAGTAGGTTACTGGGATAATCTGGAGCAAATTCAGGAGATTTGGCAAACCGATGTACATTTTATCCCAACTACAGACCGGGTTTCAATAAACAAGCAGATTGATGGCTGGTATAAAGCCATTGAAGCGCTAGAATTTTGGGCAAAATAGGTAAAACTAATATTATATATGACACCATTTATCGCTGAAATAATAGGGACATTTCTGTTAATCCTACTCGGGTGCGGAGTCACCGCCAATGTAGTATTAAAAGATACCAAAGGTCACAATAGTGGATGGATTGTAATTACAACCGGCTGGGCATTTGCGGTTTATATTGGTGTTGTTGTTGCTGCCCCTTATAGTGGAGCACATATTAATCCTGCGGTGAGTATAGGTCTGGCCGCTGCGGGAGAATTTCCCTGGAATATGGTTCCTTCCTACTTGCTGGCTCAATTTCTGGGAGCTATGCTGGGTGCTTCATTAGTATGGCTGATTTACATATACCATTTTGACCGAACTGAGGAAAAAAGTCTAAAACTTGTAGTTTTTAGCACCAGTCCGGCTATCAAAAATATATTCGCAAACTTACTGGTGGAAATTTCGGGAACATTTGTTCTGGTCTTTGCGGTTCTCTTTTTTACAGACGCTACTATTGTGGAGTCAGACACTGTAATAGGTTTGGGTTCACTCGGGGCTATTCCCGTTGCCTTTGTAGTTTGGGGAATTGGACTATCTCTGGGTGGCACTACAGGTTATGCCATAAACCCGGCAAGGGATCTTGGGCCAAGAATTATGCATGCTCTGCTTCCTATTAAAAACAAAGGCAAAAACGACTGGTCTTATTCATGGATTCCGGTGATTGGACCCATTTTGGGTAGCGTACTTGCTGCTTTTCTTTACCTCGTATTTCAGCTTGTCTAATTTACGTCTTCTATAAAGACTTCGCAATCGCCTGAGCAGCAATATAAGCCCCGGTCCATGCATTTTGAAAATTAAAGCCTCCGGTAACAGCATCTATATTTAATACCTCACCTGCAAAATACAAGCCGGGGAGAATTTTACTCTCAAAAGTCTTAAAATTTACCTCTTTAAGATCCACGCCACCGGCAGTTACAAATTCTTCCTTAAAGGTACTCTTGCCTTCTACATTGAATTCTGCAGCTGTTATAAATTGCCCGAGTCTATCCAACTGCTTCCCGGTAACATCGGCCCATTTTAAATCCTTTGCTATATCGGACGCAATAACCAATTTGCCCCATAATCTTGCAGGGATATCGATAGCCTTCGTTTTGTAAATTGTCTTCTTTGGATCGACTTGTTTTATCTCATTAAAAAGAGCTAAAATACCCTCCTTGTGATAATCTGGCATCCAATTTATTCTCACCCTAAACCTGTAATCGTATTCATTTAATAATCTTGCAGCCCTGGCCGATAGTTTTAAGATAACCGGACCACTCAAACCCCAATGTGTAATTAGAACAGGACCTTCTGACGTCAAATTTAAAGTTCCGCCTTTTCTGTTGTTAAATTTGGTATTGATCTCTTTCCCTTTCATCTGTCTGGGTAAAATTTCAATCCTGGCATTAGTACTCAGTCCGTGAATTCCTGAAATTCTACTATCATTAATATTAAATGTAAATAAAGAAGGTACAGGAGTCACAATAGTATGCCCAAGTTGTTCTAACAAGTTCCATATTTTAGTGCTGCTTCCTGTTGCAAGTACAATTCTTTTTGCCTGATAAACCTTTTTAACCGATTGCACCTGCCAAATCTCCTCTTTACCTAATTTATTATCTTTAAAGGGCAGAATATTTATAACTGAGCTACTCTTAAGGAGGGTAATACCATATTTCTGTATTTCACTAAGAAAACAATCAATAATGGTCTGGGAGGAATTGCTTGCCGGGAACATTCTCCCATCAGATTCTGTTTTTATTTTTATTCCGCGTTTTTCAAAAAATTGTATGGTATCAGCTGTGGAATAAACGTGAAACGGCCCCAAAAGTTCCTTTTCGCCTCTGGGATAGTTTTTTACCAATGCTGAAGGCTCAAATTCCGCATGGGTAACATTACATCGGCCACCACCTGAAACCTTAACTTTGGACAGGACTTGCTTTCCACGTTCCAATATGGCTATTTTCAATTTAGGATTTGCTTCGGCTGCATGAATAGCGCAATAAAACCCGGCAGCCCCACCCCCTATTACAATAACATCAAACATTAGTTGACCCGCTCCGGGTAATTAGTGAAAATACCATCAACACCCAATTTTCTCATATTTGAAATTTGCTCTGCATCATTTACAGTCCAGGTGAAAATTTTAAAACCCTGACTTTTAATTTCAGAGACATTTTCTTTGGTTAAATTAAGGTAATAAGGGTTTATAGCTACCGCTTTTAGATCTTTGGCAATTGCAATGGCATCTAATGGATTGTCCTCCGTTAGTACGGCAATTTTGATGTCCCTATTAATACCGCGCATATTTTTTAGCTCCTCCCAATTAAAGCTAGAGATCAGAAAATCATCCAAAACCCAGCCTTCATCCTCCATATAAGTATTGATAATGTGAATTACACCTTCAGATGTGCCGGGGCCTTTTAGTTCAATATTCAAGGGTACCTTATGATTAATAACATCTAAAACTTCGCTTAGTAAGGGAATTTTATGGTTTCCTTCAACGTTCAAATTTTTAAGGGATTCTAAATCCAAACTTTCAATATCACCGCTTCCATTTGTTAATCGGTCAATTTTCTCATCATGAAAGACAACTATTTCACCACTCGTGATTTTAAAGACATCTATTTCTATCATATCTACATTCAGGTCAAGTGCTTTCTGAATGGAAGCAAGGGTATTTTCTGTCTCGTGCCCCATTGCCCCCCTGTGTCCTATGGTAAGTAAGGTGTTACTTTTCTCTTCGCAATTCATAAAAAAAAGTATAAGTAGTACAGGTATAAATCTTCTCATCTAATTGAACATTTATTCACTCAAAAGTACAACATGATCTGTAAAATAATCAGAATATCCTCGTCTATTAGAAATAGAGCTACTTAACATCCATAAAAAATAATCTTAAGTCTAGTAGGTATATCCTAAAAGAGATAATTTGAGCCAGGGTTCAGCTTTTTTCAAATAATTTAATCGGAAAGTTTTAAGATAAATGACTCTAACGGATCAATCTCCACATTTAATCTACCTATTCCATCACCAAC
>NZ_JBATGR010000381.1:0-2193 GCF_049665975.1 Eudoraea sp. | reverse complement strand
GTTTGGGGTATTGGCTGCGATGCAACAAATGAGAGTGCAGTAGAAAAAATATACAAACTCAAAAAAAGGTCCGATAAAAAAACTATGATTTGCCTCGTATCTAATCAGTTTATGCTCGAACAATATGTAGAAAAAGTTCCTGAACCAGCTTATGATTTAATGGATCTATCTGAAAGACCAGTTACTATTATTTACGATAACCCTAAAGGAGTAGCCGGGAATCTTATTGCTCAGGATAACACCCTGGCTATACGAGTAGCTTCTGATCAGTTCTGTCAACGGTTAATTCAAAATTTTAAAAGACCCGTTGTTTCTACTTCAGCAAATATAGCTGGGGAACCTACTCCGGGAAATTTTTCAGAAATAAGTGATTTGATTTTAAAAGGTGTAGACTATGTGGTAAATTTGGAGCAGAAAACAACGATTAAATCACCTTCTTCCATTATTAAATTGGGTAATGATGGAACTGTAAAAATTATCCGCAAATAGAGCAACAAAAAATCCTGGCTTTATTATTTTGGATTTCTACCCACCCAGGCAACTCAATTCAGAAGTGATCTAAATTATGACGTTGACAAATTACAAAAAAAGCTTACAAGATTCCATTTTTCCTATTATTGCAGCCTCTGCGAAGGAGCTTGCTATTGACAATTATGTGATAGGTGGATATGTAAGGGATCTAATACTGGAAAGGGGTAAATCTAAGGACATAGATATTGTTGCTGTAGGAAGCGGGATTCAGCTTGCTAAAAAGGTAGCCTCAAAACTTATTGGAAAGCCCAAGGTATCAGTCTTTAAGAATTTTGGGACTGCGATGATAAAACATCATAATTGGGAAATAGAATTTGTGGGTGCCAGAACAGAAAGTTACACAAGAGATAGCAGAAAGCCGGTTGTCGAGGATGGAACGCTTTTAGATGATCAAAAAAGACGCGATTTTACTATAAACACCATGGCTATTTCTCTTAATGAATCAGATTATGGCCAATTACTAGACCCTTTTGATGGTATTAAAGACCTGAAAAAAAAATTAATTCGAACTCCATTGGATCCTTCCATAACCTATTCCGATGATCCTTTGAGAATGATGAGAGCTATTCGTTTTGCTACGCAGCTGGGTTTTAACATCGAATTAAAATCGCTTCAGGCAATTATAGAAAATAAAGAACGAATAAAAATAATATCTCAGGAACGAATTGTTGATGAATTAAACAAAATTTTAGAATGTGATCAGCCATCTATTGGACTAAAACTTTTATATAATACCGAATTATTGCCCTTTTTGCTGCCCGAATTAACCGCTTTGGAAGGTATTGAAGAAATTGAAGGACAACGTCATAAAGACAATTTTTGGCATACTCTTGAAGTTGTTGATAATATTGCTAAGACTACTGACAATTTGTGGTTACGGTGGGCAGCACTATTACACGACATAGGTAAGGCCCCCACCAAAAGGTTTGATAATAAGATAGGCTGGACATTTCATGCACATGAATTTGTGGGTTCTAAAATGGTATTTAAATTATTTAAGAGATTACATATGCCATTAAACGACAAAATGAAATTTGTTCAGAAAATGGTTCGAATGAGTTCAAGACCTATAATTCTTTCACAGGAAAATGTAACTGACGCAGCAGTAAGGCGATTGGTATTTGATGCCGGGGAGCATGTAGACGATCTTATGACCCTTTGTGAGGCAGATATTACTACAAAAAATTCTTATAAACAGAAAAAGTATAAAAACAATTTTAAGGTTGTAAGACAAAAAATCATTGAGGTAGAAGAACGTGATCATTTAAGAAATTTTCAACCCCCAATAAGTGGTGAGCAGATTATGAAAGCTTTTGATCTTAAACCTTCTAAAGAAATTGGTATCATTAAAGATGCTATAAAAGAGGCAATTCTTGAAGGTGAGATTCTGAATGAATATTAGCCAGCCTATAAATTTATGATAAAAAAAGGAGCAGAAATGGGTCTTAATAAAAAATAACTAGGACAAATTTTGGAAAAGTCGTTTAAAGCTCTAATGAGAATTTTTGTTTTAATTAATTTAGTTTAATTACAAATAATTATTATTTCTCAAAAAAAAAATAAGCCAGAAGTTGAATAAAAGAATAGTAATTTTGCGCTGAAATTTAAGCTTCTATGCAAAAGAATTTTAGAAATATTGCCAAAGTTTCATTGGTACTGGTG
>NZ_JBATGR010000380.1:0-3665 GCF_049665975.1 Eudoraea sp. | reverse complement strand
CGTTATCGTTGTGGTATTCCCTGCAGCATCCGTAAAGTCATAAGTACCATTACCATTATCCACTAAAGCAACCGTTCCGGCAGCTGCGTTGATCTCATCAATCGCATCCTGCACATTGGTAGCAGCTAATAGCGATGTGGTATTATCATATGGGTTTGCACTTGCATTGGTATCAATGATCTGGGTTGCACCAGTCTCATCTGTATAGGTATAAGTACCATTTGCATTATCTACCAAAGTAGAAATGGAGGTATCCGTTATCGTTGTGGTATTCCCTGCAGCATCTGTAAAGTCATAAGTACCATTACCATTATCTACCAAAGCCACCGTTCCGGCAGCTGCATTGATCTCATCAATCGCATCCTGCACATTGGTAGCGGCTAATAGTGATGTGGTATTATCATAATTTACTTCCGTGGCCGTTTGATCGTCGGTACCAACCAGGCCAGACAGGTCAACGGTTGTTGTATTACCACTCTCTAAGGTTATCGTAAGAATATTCGCCGCATCTATACTAAATGCTGTTATGGTCTGATCATCGGTATTATCTAAATAAGGTGCAAGATTTACGGTACCACCATCTTCTAATGTAAGGATATTACCAGCAAGGGTAAGGGCCTGATCATCTGTACCGCTATTACTAAGTGCAGATAAATCTACAGAAACTGTATTACCGTCTTCAATATCTAAAGTCAGAATATTTGTCGCCCCATTAAAATTAAAATTCTGAAGTTGCTGGTCATCCGTTGATGTTAACTCCCAGCTATCACCATCCCAAAAATAAATGGTCCCAGTATTCGTGTTTACGTAAATATCTCCTGTATCAGCCCCTGATGGATTGATTGCCCCCGGCACAGTGACCGCAGTCCCGCTTAATACCTCACAATTACACTGATCCTGCAGCGTAACTGTGGTTTGGGCAAAAGCAAATCCGGATACCAGAAATACTAATAATAAAAGTCTTAATTTCATGACTATATTTTTACCTAATATTTTTTTCAACTTTATAGTTTTGTCTGTGTAATAAACCTTGTTTGGCTGTCTCCCATAATATGACCTGGATCACATTTTTATAAGAGATTAACCAACTTTAAATTGATAATGAGAATATCTTTTTCCGAACAGAAAAGAAATTTGTTTAGGCCGGAGGAAATTTCTCCAAGGTCCGAAGAGAACCCAAGCCTGATTAAACTTCATTAAGTTGGTCAAGTTATTCATAATCTGGGGGTTGATTAAACCATCAATCAATTGTTTAATACTCAAACGGTTTAATTACACAATACAAAATTAACCCTATGACTGCGCTGAGAAAATAATTGTTGTGTAAGTGGCATTATTCGGAGTCTAGGGTTAATTAGTTGAGGTGTTCATCGAAAATTTTACTTTTTTCTTGCAATATTCGTTGGTCGATCATCCGCCTTATAGCAACACTTGCCGAAGGGAGCAGTGTAAGAAAAATCCTTATTGAGGCTTTTTTTTGGAGAAAAACTCAACTTAATTTTTGTTAACCCTGTATGTGATTTTTCTATTGGTTATCACTGTATTTACACGTATGCTAAGCGTCACAGAATTAGAAGTAATTGTGCTACAAATGTACATGGTATTGGATAGTATAACCCGATATTGATTACCATCATCTGAGGCTGATGCATTGTTAATTACCAGGGTATTTGTGGAAGTTCCATTATGGATACCGATATCTGACAAATCTACCCAGGAAGCTCCATTATAAATTTGCCATTGATACGTATCTGCGTCAGAGGCAACCACAAAAATAGTGGTATCACAGCCTGGACAAACAATTGTATCTACTGGCTGTGTTGTTATTACAGGAGCTGCATCTGCTTCCATGTAATCTGGCGTACTATTGCTATTAATGTCGACAGGAATGGGATAAGTAGCCCCTGTTACACGTCCCAAACCATCTGTTGCAGGTGGATTTCCAGTACCGTGGTATTCATTATCTCCTCCGTCGGCATTCGGGTTATTATATGCCTCATTGGCATCACTACAGCCGTCATCATCGCTATCTGTATCGAGATAATCCGGTGGATCTGTGCCGTCAGAATTTGCTATGGTATAATTTATTATCCCACTTTCAGCAGCTGTTTCCACACTATTTGCTAATCCATTTGCACCAAAAGGCCCGTTAATTACTCCACTAGTGTGAATTTGACCATGACCAGCTTCTACAGCATCATAAATACCGTCATTGTCACTGTCCAGGTCTATGTGGTTGGCAATTCCATCGGAATCATTATCCATTCCATAGGTTTCCGGGCTTACAAAATTGGTGACACAATTAAATTCAATACTGTGTTGTCTTCCTCCTGCTGATGCCCCGGAAACCCTGGCCACGGCACCTACTCGTAATGACATTTCAGATTTGGAATTATAACTAACACTAAGATTAACTTCGGGATCTACGTTGCTTGAACCCGGGTGATCAACAAATCCAGCCGTTGCAATTACCCAGGAACCATCATTTGTAATTGTCAATTCTGTAGGATTGTCTACGGTGTAACTTGAGGGATTATCAACCCAATTTTGTTCACCGTAATTGGCCCCCCCGTCAATATCATTGAAATTCATAAAGAATTCAGGAATAACTACAGGGGTTGACCCACCTGAATTCACGAATTCGATTTTGTATTCTACATAGGCCTGATCTCCTATATTGGGCAGGTTAAATGCCGTTTGTGGTTTAAAATTAGCCGCTTCAGATCCATTATTGTCAATATTGGCTACAGTGGCATTGTATACGAATTCAATAGTAACCAGAGCGTCCGTTCCTGTAGTAACATTAGCTATTCTATAGACTGCCCCTTGTTGTAATGCCGTGCCGGATTCAAGAGAGGCCGCGGCACTGAAATCCATGGAAGTTTCCCCCCCACATGCCGGTTGGTTATTATTGAGTAAAATGCCAAGCTCATCTGCATCTGGAATACCGTCATTGTCATCATCAAGATCTGTATTATCCGGCACCGTATCATTATCGGAGTCCGGATAAACAGTAACATATACCGTGGCTGTATCTTCTTCGGAGGTAAAGGTACAACTGGCGTTATCCCTAATAGTATACGTAAACTGATCATTTCCATTAAAACCAGGGGTTGGTGTATAAGTTACGGTACCATCACCATTTAATACAGCGGTACCATTAGAAGGAGCAGATACCGAAATCACTTCTAAAGGTTCCCCTTCCGGATCTGAATCTGCCCCATTTCCGTTATCCACAAGTGGATCGAAAGTGATATTACTATTCTCTACTGCAGTAAAATATTCATCTGTGGCAGTTGGCGGTTGATTGGCAGAGTCAGGAAAAATATCCAGTAAGATAATACTCCCATTGAAATAATCTATAGGTCTCAATTGTTGTCGTACTACAATTCTTCCCCCGCTTGTTCTGGGAAAGGAAACTTCTACAACTATTGGTGTAAGTGGTCCTCCCGGTAAACCAAAATGTATCCTGCCCGGAGCTTGTGTTCCATGCCCGAAGCCACCGTTAACCTCGCGGGTACCCGAAATTACATTGCCAGCACAATCCAGAATTTTTGAAGTTGCACCCACCCCGAAGCGCTCTTCGGTATTGATTAGTCCAAAATCATCCCTGTCTTCGGTAATATCAATATAAAGATGGTTGAATCTGGAAAAGAACCCCAAAT
>NZ_JBATGR010000379.1:0-2588 GCF_049665975.1 Eudoraea sp. | reverse complement strand
TTACCCTCCTGGTCATATGTCTTATAAAATTCATAAACACCTCCAATGTTATTTGAGACATGTCCCATATCTCTGTTGAACTGCCCAACTACCTGACCGTATAATTTTTCCAGGTCATCGTAATCTTTTCCTTCTTCTTCTGTCCATTTAATTAAATTTGGAACAATCCTTTTTAAATTCTCAATCCCGTATTTGCCTGCTTTTATTGCGTTATCCCCCAAATCTTCTGTCTGAGAACTTGGGTCAACCACATCACCTGCCTGCTGGTGGCCAAAACGGTAAAGCGGGTCTCCGGAATGTTCCATAATCCAACTGTCCAGAATTTTCTTCTCTTCCTTATCTGTTTTGTTTAAGATAGGTTTGTAGCCCCATTTGATGGCATATTTGTCATAAATACCAATATTAGGCATAAGAGCCACATCGCCATCCCCAGGTTGCGCTACATAGTTAAAACGGGCATAGTCCATAATTGATGGAGCGGTTCCATACGTTTTGGTAAAGGATACGGAGCGCAATGAATCAACCGGGTATGCTACGCTGCTCCCCATATTATGGGGTAATCCTAAAGTATGACCAACCTCATGCGAAGAAACAAAGCGTATAAGACGTCCCATAACCTCATCTTTAAAGGCCAGACTCCTTGCATCATCATTTATAGCAGCCGTCTGAACAAAAAACCAATTGCGCAGGAGAGACATAACATTATGATACCAGTTGATATCTGATTCTAAAATTTCTCCACTTCTAGGGTCGCTAACATGGGGTCCATTAGCATTAGGTATAGGAGAAGCTAAATATCTAACCACCGAATATCTAACGTCTTCAGGTGACCATTCCGGATCCTCTTCTTTTGATGGAGGATCTTTGGCCAGGATCGCATTTTTAAACCCTGCGCTTTCAAAGGCAACCTGCCAGTCTTCTATACCTTGCTTAATATACGGCACCCATTTTTTTGGAGTAGCTCTGTCAACATAATATACTATAGGTTTTTTGGGCTCCACCAATTCACCTCGTTTAAACTTTTCAATATCCTCATCTTTTACTTCCATGCGCCACCTATCCAGGAATCTTATTGTTTTACTTTCCTGTGCTTCCAGGCCGTAATCTGTTTGACCTCTGGAAAACCAGCCCACTCGTTTATCGAAATAGCGTCTTTTCATAGGCGTTTTTGGCAAAAGAATCATAGAGTTATTGATTTCTAGGGAGATAGATCCAAGGCTCGCATTTGAAGGTGGGTTAGCCGCGCTGTATGTCTTTACATGTCTCGCCTCAAGATTTAGCGGATAGCTTTTTAATGATTCTATATAACTCCTGCTCTCATCTAACTTAGATACCTTATAACGTTTACGGTAAAACTCCGGCATGCCTATGGCTTTAACATCCTTGATGAATAGTTGATTGACATCAATTACAGTGGCAGGATTTAGAGAATCTTTTTTGAAGGCCTTAATATCAAATGCATATAAAACGGGTTCAAAATTGGAATTTACCACGGCTTCATGGACCGGGAGCGAGTCGTCTGCAACTACATTATAACTAACTACCCGTAATAATACTTTTTTAGGCTTCTTTTCCCAACGCAATACCTGAGTATTAATCTTTCCTCCTCCAAAGCCAATTCCTGATGCCGTTTTAGAGATTCTACTTACCATCAACATTTCTCGGTTAAAAAGGGAATCGGGGATTTCATAAAGATGTTTATCGTCAACAACGTGAACATTAAACAGCCCTTTATCTGTAATGGCGTCTTTGGTAATAACTTTGGAATAAGGCTGTATTTTATCCTTTTTTGAACTTGTTTTTTCTTCCGTTTGTTCTGTATTATCCTTTTTCTTTTTGAAGATTTGGGCATCAGCATTGCCTGGAATACCTAAAGCAAATATTGCCAATAGAAATAATGGGAGAATTTTGTTTGTCATTTAATAGAGTTACAGTTTGTTACGAATTGGCCAAAGAACTGAAAAAATATTAGAAATTATTGTTAATTAAATCATAAGCGTATTTTTTTTTAGAATACAAAAGAAAGGGGATATAAATAATTGTAAATCAATAGTATAAATATAATATGCATTTCGGTAACCAGCTTTAAAAGTTATGGTTTTAGCTGTTAAATAAAAGCTAATAGTGTAACAAATTAATTTTTCGACCGTCTTATATTCAAACAACGATCAACAAAAAACAAATTATAAAATGAACAAATTATTATTATTATGTGGATTGGTAATGCTGGGCACAACCACCACACCGCAAGAAAATAAACTAACTTCAAATTGTTCTGCATCGGAAGATAGTATTCATGCAAGCATAACAGATGTAAATAGTCAAGCATTACTTGCTATGGAGACTGAAACCATATGGAAAGCGCCTAAACTAGTAAGCAGAATTTCGGTAAAAGCACCCGAAGATATTAAAGTGTCTGAAATTGTATTTCTTGAAGAAGAGTCTTCTACAGATTTAGGTTTTGATACAGCGGAGTACCTTCCTGAAGGCTTTGATCCTAATAGCGTTTATTTTGATGTAAATTCTATTGAGTATATCGATGATGAAATGACAGAGCTTGGGTTTGATACGGAAGAGTATTTACCAAC
>NZ_JBATGR010000378.1:0-1575 GCF_049665975.1 Eudoraea sp. | reverse complement strand
ATGGATAATCCTATAAGGTAAAATCCCAATCTTTTCAGAAACGCCATTAACTAAAAAATAAGAAAGTTAATATCGCTGTGTTTTAGATCGAACCATTCACCAACAGATTTATTGGTAAGTATGCCATGATACATATATAAACCATTTCGAAGGCCCCTGTCAAATCTAAGTGAATTTTCCAGACCCCCATCTTCTCCGATTTTTAGCAGATAAGGTGTAAAAATATTACTGATAGACACCGAAGACGTCCTGGGGTATCTTGCAGGAATGTTGGGTACACCGTAATGGATGACCCCATATTTTTCACGAGTGGGTTTATCGTGGGTCGTAAGCTCACTGGTTTCGAAACACCCTCCCATATCTATACTCACATCAATGATCACAGATCCTTTTTTCATTTGTTCTACCATTGTGCTAGAAACCACAATAGGTGATCTGTCGCTGCCGCGGACAGCTCCTATGGCAACATCACACCGTTTTAGACTTTTTAAGAGGTTCTTGGGTTGCAGGGTTGATGTATAAATAGTTTGCTTAAGATTCGTTTGAATGTTCCTTAATTTAGTAAGTGAGTTATCAAAGACTTTAACATTCGCTCCAAGGCCTAAAGCCGAGCGGGCGGCAAACTCTCCAACGGTTCCTGCACCTACAATAACTACTTCTATAGGGGGCACCCCACTTATATTCCCAAACATAAGCCCGTTTCCCTCGTTGGTAGCGGCCATGATTTCCGAAGCGATAAGCACCGAAGCAATGCCGGCAATTTCACTTAAGGAACGAACAGCAGGATACTTACCATCCTCATCTCGAATATATTCAAATGCTATTGCCGTGATCCTTTTTTTTGCGAGTTCCTCAAAATATTCCTTAGACCTTGTTTTTATTTGCAATGCTGAAATTATGGTAGCCTGAGGATTCATTAACTGAATTTCCGACAGGGTAGGGGGCTCTACTTTTAATAAAAGCGGACAAGAAAATACTTTTTTTGTATCACGTGTTATGTTTGCTCCTGCTTCGGTATATTCCTTGTCGGTATAGCTGGCACTTTCCCCTGCCCCTGCCTCCATTAAAACACGATGACCATTCGAGGTTAAAGCATTTACCGCATCCGGAGTGAGGCAAATACGCTTTTCCTGATATTGGTTTTCGTTTGGGATCCCAATATAGAGTTCTCCTTTTTGTTTTAAAACTTCCAGCGTTTCTTCCTGCGGAAGTAACTGTTGTTTGCTAAATGGCGAGGAAGGTTGATTCATAAGAAGTAATTGGTAACCTTAAATTTACGGTTAATCTCAAAATTACAATTTTTTTTTATGAAGTGGGCTTGTATGGATAAGGGTAAAAAAAATCCTGCTACAATGGGGCAGGATTTTTACTAATTATTTTTTCTTCTATAAAAACATATTGAACAGACTTCTTAAAGAGTGTTGCAACTGTTTAAAGGTATTCTTCAAGGCATTATCTGGTGTTTTTTTAGATAGATCTTCTTCCATTTGATCTTCTACTTTAGTCCTAACACCCACTTTTTCATTTTCCTGGCGTTCTTTGTCTTTATAGTACTGTAGTTCTGCATCCATAGCA
>NZ_JBATGR010000377.1:0-6581 GCF_049665975.1 Eudoraea sp. | reverse complement strand
CGGCGCAATAAATTGGCTACATCCTCATCCATTCCGGTAATACCGGTTTCTACATCTACCATAAATATTATAGCATCTGCTTCATCAATGGCTAATTCTACCTGTTTATCTATTTCCTTTTCAAAGACATCATCACTGCCCAGGACATAGCCTCCGGTATCTATTAAAGAAAATTCCTTGCCATTCCAGTCACTCTTACCATAATGCCTGTCGCGAGTTACCCCGCTTATAGCATCTACAATGGCTTCACGTCTTTGAATTAAACGATTAAAGAATGTAGATTTTCCAACATTCGGTCTCCCTACAATGGCTACAATAGCGCCCATACTTGCTAATTAGGCCGCAAAGTTAGTGTTAAAGAGACTAGATAAAAAATAAAAGATAGGGCATAGGACCATGATCTGTTATATTTAGATAACTCTTAGAAGGATGTTTCAAAAGAAATAGGTATCTTTTATGAGCAAACAAAACCAGGCATGAAAGCATTACCCAATGACATTGTTCTAAGGCCAAGGTTCCAGCTGGAGCTTACACAGCCAAAGGAAAGTGTGCTGCAGTCTTTTGAAAATAAAAAGAAGGAACCTTTCCTGATAAATCGAATAGATGATCATGTCTTTATAAAATTCCAAAAAAAAGATGTTCACTTTTGGTCTCCCCAACTGCATTTGGAAATTAACGAAACAGACACAGAAAATTCTAAGGTATATGGCCTGTTCGGCCCCAACCCTACTCTTTGGACATTTTTTATGTTTTTACATTTCGGGGTGGGAACATTTTTTATAATCTTCGGAATTTGGGCCTATTCCAGTGCTTCATTAGGTAAATCATACGGTCTGCAACTTGGGGCGATGATTTTTATGGTCCTAATATGGTTTGTTTTATATGCTTTTGGAAGAGCGGGTAGAAGAAAAGGGAAACCACAAATGAATCAATTGTTCCATTTTATGAGAGAGGTTTTAGACTTAAGCTGATTTACTTCTGATCATACCCAAACCTGCGAAGCTGATTAGGGTTGCTACGCCAGTTTTTGTTGACTTTTACATAGAGTTCAATATACACCTGCTTGTCAAAGAATTTTTCCAGGTCTTTTCTGGCAGCTACGCCTACCCTTTTCAAAGCAGCACCCTTGTGACCAATAATTATCCCCTTTTGGGACTCTCGCTCTACCATAATAATCGATCTTATGCGGATTATCTTTTCATCCTCCAAAAATTCTTCCGTTTCAATTTCAACGGAATATGGAATCTCCTTTTTATAATGTTCAAGAATCTTTTCACGAATAATTTCGTTAACAAAAAAACGCTCTGGTTTATCTGTTAGCTGGTCCTTTGGAAAATATGGAGGTGCTTCCGGCAATAATTCCAAAATACGTTCAAAAACTTCCTTAACATTGAAATTTCTCAGTGCAGAAATAGGATGAATCTCAGCAGAAGGGAGTTGCTTCTGCCAATATTGTGTTTGTTCTTCCAGTGTTTGTTGATCTGAAGCATCAATTTTATTGAGTAATAGCAAAACAGGAATCTTGCTTTTTTTAAGTCTTTCAAGAAAAGAAGTGTCCTTCAATTCTTTTTCACCAATCTCTACCATGTAAATCAGGATATCCGCATCTTCAAAGGCAGATTTTACAAATTTCATCATAGAATCCTGCAACTCGTAGGCAGGTTTAATAATCCCAGGTGTATCTGAAAGTATTAATTGGAAATCCTCACCGTTTACAATACCCAGGATCCGGTGTCTTGTGGTCTGCGCCTTTGCGGTAATTATTGAAAGCTTCTCCCCTACAAATGCATTCATAAGGGTTGATTTTCCCACATTGGGATTTCCAATGATATTCACATAACCTGCTTTGTGAGCCATTATACTTTGATTTTTGAAAAATAGGTTTTCATGGCAATATTAACTCTTGGCGACAAATATAGGACGGCAATCATATTGGGGATTACCATAAGTGCAAAAGAAAGGTCAATTAAATTTACCACCAAATCTACAGAAGCTACCGCCGCAAAAGTAATACTCCCCACATAAATATAATTATAGAGCTTTCCTATTTTAACATTTGTTAAAAATGAAAGGCATTTGGTACCGTAGTAAGAATAGGTAAACAGGGTTGAAAGTGCAAACGCAGAGACTATGATCATTAAAAGCACATCGCCATAACCAAAGAGCGATTTCTTAAACGCGATTAAGGTCATTACAATTCCATTACTTTCTGCATCTAAATAGGCCCCACTCAAAATTATAACCACTGCGGTTAGGGTACATACTACAATCGTATCTATAAACGGACCCAACATGGCAACCAAACCTTCCTGTATCGGTTCTTTTGTTTTGGACTGTCCATGGTACATAGGGGCATTACCAACACCAGATTCGTTAGAAAAAACGGCTCTTCTTATACCGATAATAATAAGACCCCATAAACCTCCCTGCACCGCAGTTTTAAAATTAAATGCTTCAACAAAAATCAATTCTAATGATGGCCAAATCTGCCCGGCATTCATAACCATGATAACAATAACAGCAAGCAAATATAAAAGGACCATAAAGGGAACAATTGCTGTGGCCACTTTTGCTATTTTTTTAAGGCCTCCGAAAATAACAAACGACGTAATAATGCTCAACACCACACCGATCCCCAATTTCCAGTTGAAATCGCCAAATACGGCTATGGTTTCGTTAGGGTTAATCACACCCATTAATGTTTGGGTAAACTGGTTTGTAGTAAAGGCCGGAAGCACTCCAAAAAGACCCGCAATACAAAAGAAAACAGCTAATGGTCTGGCCTTTTTTCCCATTCCCATGGTAATGTAGTACATAGGACCCCCTTGTAAGTTTCCCTCACTATCTTTATCACGGAACATAATGGCAAGACTGCAGGAATAAAACTTTATACAAATTCCTACCAGGGCAGTCATCCAAATCCAAAAAACAACCCCGGGCCCGCCAAGGTAAATGGCAATGGCCACACCAGAAATATTTCCCAATCCCACCGTAGCTGCAACAGCTGAAGACAAGGCCTGGAGATGACTAACTTCGCCAGGATCATCGGGATTATCATATTTTCCGGAAGTTATTAAAATAGCATGTTTAAAATAACGATAAGGAAGTAATTTGGAGTAAGCAACCAGATAAAGGCCTCCTCCAACTATTAAAAAAAGCATTACCCATTCCGTATAAGGAAGTACGGCTGCGAGAAAGTCATTAAATATCTCCATAGACAAACTAAAGCCCCGAAGTTATGGAATTTAAGCTTTTATGGGCTGTGGTTGGGATAAATAATTACAGCACTATGTTTTGATTTAACTAAAAAAGCATCGTATATTTGCCGTCCACATCGCGGGGTAGAGCAGTATCCTTCGATTCCTCAGGACAGGGTACCTACTCATCCTAGGGAAAAGAACAAAAAAGACTGCAATTAAAAATATTGAAAATTCACATCGCGGGGTAGAGCAGTATCCTTAGATTCCTCAGGACCGGGTACCTACTCGACCTTAGGAAAAGAATAAAAAATACTGCCAGTAAAAATATTGAAAGTTCACATCGCGGGGTAGAGCAGTAGGTAGCTCGTCGGGCTCATAACCCGAAGGTCGCTGGTTCGAGTCCAGTCCCCGCTACAAAGAAAGCCATCAACGAAAGTTGGTGGCTTTTTCTTTGCGAAAAAGCCAAGTTTACTTGAGCTTTTGAACGAAGGAAAAGTAACAACCTCGGTTTAGCGAGGTTGATGGCTTTCTTTGTAAAGCTACCCCCAAGGCCCATTTCGTTGCAGAGCAACGAAATGAATCCAGTTCCTGTTTAAAATTCCATCCCGATAGCTCCTTCTCCATAGTATTACGAAGGAGAAGCTATCGGGACCAAATTCCAAATTTCAATAGTTGTGCTGAATATCTAACGCTTTCTTTGCGAAAAAGCCAAGTTTACTTGAGCTTTTGAACGAAGGAAAAGTAACAACCTCGGTTTAGCGAGATTGATGGCTTTCTTTGTAAAGCCCCCCAAGGCCCATTTCGTTGCTCGCAACGAAATGAATCCAGTCCTTTTTTGAAATCCTAAAGCTCAAATATTAATGGTTAAGCTTAATTTCTACCCCTATTATTATTGGATCAGTTGGAACCTATCCCAACCTGGATGAGTAAAAAGACGAGACATTGCGCAGTAATTATGGCTTTCATTGTAAAGCTACCCCCAAGGGCCATTTCATGCAAAGCAACGAAATGAACCAGTCCCTGTACAAAATTCCATCCCGATAGCTCCTTCTCCATAGTATTACGAAGGAGAAGCTATCGGGACCAAATTCCAAATTAAAGAACTCATCTGCAGATATCTTTTAATGCCCTTTTAAGTCCTCTTCAAATATAGTTGTAGTTTGCTCTACCGGAAACGGAAAAAATTCAAGAAAATATTTACATACCTCGAAAAAGTAAAGGATAAAACGTAAATTTATTAGAATTCTTATAGTAAGCACTTCACTCGCATTTTTACAATAGAATAATGAACAAAATGATAGTATTAATAGTATGGAAAAACAAAATATTCTCGGATTAAGAACAACTGCTTATAAGGTTGGTGCCATTGATAAAGCCAAAAAATGGTATACAAAAGCATTTGAGACTGAACCATACTTTGTTGAACCTTTTTATGTCGGGTTTAATATTGGCGGTTATGAACTTGGCCTTCTTCCTGAGGAGAATCAGCCTAACGAAAAACCTGAAAGCGTCCTTACCTATTGGGGAGTTAACGACATAGAAAAAGTTTACAATCACTTTCTTGAGTCTGGTGCTATTGAATATGAAAAACCGCACAGTGTTGGCGGACCTCTTATGATTGCAACAGTTAAAGATCCATGGGGAAATATAATAGGATTGATTTATAATCCTATATTTAAGTTAAAAGAGTAATTAAGAAAATTAATGAATTACAACAATAACAATACATAAACTGTACTAAACCATACTTAATACAAACCTTTAAACACAATTAAATAATGAATCCTCTAATCAAAAATATTTTAGCTGTTCTTGCCGGGTTAATAATAGGAAGTTTTGTAAATATGGGAATAATCATGATTAGTGGCTCAATTATTCAACCTCCCAGTGGAGCCGATGTCACCACAATGGAAGGATTAAAAGAATCTATTCATTTATTTGAACCTAAACATTTTATTTTTCCTTTTCTGGCGCATGCTTTGGGAACTTTAGCAGGTGCTTTTCTGGCGACACTGATTTCATCAAATCACAAAATGAAAATTGCTTTATTAATTGGAATATTCTTCTTAATTGGTGGTATTACCAATATTGTTATGCTTCCATCACCTACCTGGTTTACAATTCTAGATCTTGTAGGAGCATATATTCCAATGGCCTGGCTCGGATTTAAATTAGCAGAAAGGTCATAGAGAATTAAAATGTCTGACAATAGCACAAGCAGCCCAAATACTCCCTGTAGTTCCGATGTTGTTAGCTATTTGAGGTAACATTGTAGCAGAATAAATAAAATACGAATATTATGGACAAAGCACTTCGAACAATGATTGACAACATGCCTGAAAAAACGGGAAAATCATTAAATGAATGGAAATCTCTTTTAAAGGGAAAGTCGTTTTCTAAACACTCTGAAGCTGTTAAATTTCTAAAAGAAGAATACAATGTAACTCACGGTTTTGCCAATACAATTGTGACACTCTCGAAAGAAGAAGACATTACAGCTGTTGATCTGGTAAAAAATCAATATCAAGGGAAAGAAGATTTAATCCCCATTTATGAAAAACTCTTATCCGTTGTTAAAGGCTTTGGAGAAGATGTTACTATAAGCCCGAAAAAAGCAAGCGTAAGCGTTATTAGAAAAAAACAATTCGCACTAATACAGCCTTCAACCAAAACGAGAATTGATTTGGGACTAAAAATAAAAGACAAGCCAACAACAGACCGACTGGAAAATTCCGGTCCATTTGGAACAATGTGCACACATCGCGTGAAATTATTGCAAGTGTCTCAAATTGATAATGAGCTAAAAGAATGGCTGAAAGAAGCCTATTTAAAAGCGGAATAAAAACTGTGACCAACAAGAACGATAATTTATTCCGAGAACTGGGAACAAAATCATAGCCTAAGTGCACTAATTTCAAAAGAGATGAAAAATCCAACCCAAATTGCAAGTCGTTTCAAAGAAGTCTTATTAAAAGGAAAATAGATTGCAAATACGAATTACAAGGATAAATTCTCAATAATTACCTGGAAACAAACGACAAAACAAATTAGATCGTTAAACACTATTGCGGCTCTGGCCTATCAAATTAATTATTACATATCCGGAATGCTGAATGTTTTCGAAGCAGGAGCTCTTGAAATTCGAGATAAACATAGTTTTGACCTTCCGGAAATAAAATCCAAAAAAGATTGGAATCAACTATTTAATGAGATATGGACCAATGCAGAAAAGTTTGTAAAACATGTCGAAAATATGACTAGTGACCAATTAGAAAATATCTTTGTCCATGAGAAATACGGAACTTTTCTTCCTTAAAAGCAGGTGCAACTTGTGGATTTAAGAATAGAATTATTTGATAAAATATTAGAACAATATATCTT
>NZ_JBATGR010000376.1:0-11958 GCF_049665975.1 Eudoraea sp. | reverse complement strand
GTCCCGATGGGAATCAAGGTCCAGACGGAAATCAAGGTCCACAAGGTCCGGACGGAAATCAAGGTCCTGACGGTAACCAGGGTCCAATAGGTCCAGACGGAATTCAAGGCCCAGATGGAAACCAAGGTCCCGATGGGAATCAAGGCCCGGACGGAAACCAAGGTCCACAAGGTCCTGACGGAATTCAAGGTCCACAAGGTCCGGACGGAAACCAAGGCCCCGACGGTAATCAAGGTCCTGATGGAAATCAAGGTCCCGATGGGAACCAAGGTCCTGATGGGAATCAAGGTCCAATAGGTCCTCAGGGTCCGGCAGGCCCTCAGGGTCCTCAAGGAGATCCTGGTAATGATATCACAACCAATTTAAGTCAGGATACCTCAACAGGAATTATTACGTATACCAATGAAACCACAACAGACCAAACGGCAAATGTGGTTGGATCTGAAACTAACAATAGTATTACGGTAGGATCAAATGGTGGTGCATTTTATGAAAGTCCTGTAAAGGCATTTGGAAAAATTGCTTCCAACGGAAATGTAATAAGAGCCACTGCGGGAATAAGTGTAACTAAGCTGTCAGGTAATGGTCGTTATAGAGTCAATCTTCCAGCCGGACTAGTAGCAGATGCAAATTATATTATACAATTAACACAACCAGGAAGAGGCGGAGCAGGAAATGACGACCCAGGTATTTCGTATAACAGTCAAACGAACACAAGCTTTGAAGTAATAATAGGAGATAATGATAATGGAGGAACAAACAGAAGCAGATATAATTCTGAGTTTATGTTCACCATTCTTGATCTGTAAGATGATGAGAAATTTAAAACTTACAATTATTGCCGTGATCAGCAGTTGGACTTCCTATTCACAAATAGAAGCCGGATTGCTACTTGGCTTAACAAATGCTACAGCAACAGAGATAAGTGCTATTTCAGGGGCAAATACCGGATCATTAATATATAACGCAACAGATCAAAGTGTTTATCAGTTTAATGGTCTTAGCTGGATCGCAGTCGGTAGTTCAACAGGGGGGTGGAACACTACTGGAAATTCAGGAACAACATCCTCTACTAATTTTATTGGTACTTCTGATGCTCAGGATTTAATATTGAAATCTAATAATACTGAAAAACTAAGATTGGTACAGGATCGTGGACAGGTTCTAATTAATCAAGCGTCTGTATTTAACAGTCATCCATTGGTGATCAAGGCCAATGGTATTGACATCCTTGCTTTTCAGGACAATACCGGTACGCCTAAATGGCATTGGAATCTTTTGTCAGGGGGGTTAAACTTTGTGGAATCTAATGTAGCTGATTATCGGTTATTTTTAAAAAACGGAGGAAATGTAGGTGTAAATACAAACGATCCAACCCAACAATTGGATGTAAATGGCAATGTGAGAATTAGGACACTTAGTAATGCCGCTGAATCTGATGATATTTTGGCAGTAGATGCTACAGGTGTGCTACAAAGATCAAAAGTAAACTATGGTGGCCGATGGACAAATACGGACACATCCACCAATTTGAATAATAATAATACTACTATCCCCCTGTTTGGGAGTGAAGATTATAAAGACGACGGAAACAATTTGTATACTGCCACAAGCACTAGTCTAACGATTAAAGAAACAGGAAGATATGACATAAGAGCAAATCTGTCTTTTGTAGGCATATCCTCGGGAGGAAATACGCATCAAAGAACAAACGTAAATGCCAGAATTGCTGTTAATGGAACTGCTATTGGGGCTATAGGAGCTTCTGGATATATCAGATGGGCTTCCGGTCATAATCATTCTAGCGTACATGTAAGTGAAATATTACAACTCAACGCTAATGATGTTGTTACAATTATTACCTACAGGGAGGCCAATTCGGGTACCGTTAGATTTAGTGGTTCGGGGGAATCCAGTTTTGTAATAAACAAACTTCGATAGTCAATGAGATACCTTATCACCATATTATTGTTTTTTGTCTGGAGCTTTCAGCTATTCAGTCAGGAAGCCCTGCACAATTATGGTAATATACAGATCCATGAAACTGCAATGGTTGGTTTACACTTGGATCTTATCAATGACGGTAGTTTTGATCAGAATATGGGATTGGTTGGTTTTTATAGTGATTTTGGCCAATTAACGGTTTCAGGGGCTTTTACTCCGGTCTTTTTTGATGCCGAGGTAGCCGTTGAAAATGGTTTGGTTCTTCAGACTTCTTTAGGTGTAAATAACAATGGAAAT
The DNA here is from genome assembly GCF_049665975.1 of Eudoraea sp. Classification (GTDB taxonomy): domain Bacteria; phylum Bacteroidota; class Bacteroidia; order Flavobacteriales; family Flavobacteriaceae; genus Eudoraea. The sequence goes on along the minus strand of NZ_JBATGR010000376.1, from coordinate 9,717 downwards.
TTAATTATTGGTGATATCATAACACCCAGAACACAATCAGGAATTTATTCAAATTTCTTCGACAACTCTTTTTATACAGGTGAAAGCGGTGTTTCAAAAGTATATGGTTATGCTGCAATGACCAATAAAGATACCTTCGTATTTCCTGTTGGCGATGACCTAAGGTTAAGACCTTTAACTATAAAATCAATGGCCATAAATTCTTTGGCAAAATGTGCTTACTTTTTTGAAGATCCCAATAATTCAAAAACCTTAAACGCCATTTACAGCACAAATAAAAGGTCCTCAGAATATATGTCAGTAAGTGATAAGGAATTCTGGCGACTTGAAGGCGACGTGCCTTCAAACGTCACCCTTAGTTGGGATGGTTACAGCAATATTGCTGCTTTGGGTGAATTTATTAGTGATCTTAAAGTAGTGGGCTGGAGCAAATCTGAAAACCAATGGGTTAATTTGGGTAACACGGGTGTCGAAGGTGGAATGGACTATGGATCAATTACTTCAGATCTATTTGTTCCCGATGATTATGAGATAATTACCATAGGAGGCAATGATGACGCGTTGGAAACCTTTGATACCATAGAGTTAGATAACTATTATATGACCCCCAATGGTGATGGTCAAAATGATGTACTAACTATTGAGGGTATTGAAAAATCCCCGAATAATTCCCTTCAGATTTTTAACCGTTACGGGGTATTAGTTTATACCATGGATAACTACAATGGACAGTTTAATGGCTATTCAAACATGGAAAACGCAATTCAAAAGAATTCGGGTTTAGAAACAGGCATATACTTTTATATCATAACCCTTAATGATTTACGACGAAAACACCAGGGTTATCTCTATATTTCCAATTAGGCCGTTATCTCAATAAATCCTCCAATCATTATCCCAGGCTTAAGTAAAGTATTTTTTTTATAAAGGCATAAATACTCTTCAGAAGATATATTTTCTTAAATACTTCTTAACTTTGACGAATACGCTATTAGATGTACATCGTTTTAGACATGGTTGTATGGTAAAATAACTATATTTAAGAATCGTGATTTAGATATTTGGTGTCTTTTTTGATTTGAAGAAGGAAATCATATAATACCCCAGATTAAACCAAGAATTATGAAAAGAAGGTTGTTTATTAAAAGAAGTGGGGTTTGTGGCCTGGCCCTAACTATTGTCCCAAGCTCCCTTTTACTTCAGGATACCAAATATTCCATTGAGGAATTAATGGGCAAAACAGAAATTGAGCTCTACGGCGATGGCATTAATTTAAGGAAGGAAGCACATGATGCATTTGTTGAAATGAAAAAGGCAGCCCTGGCCGATGGTATTGAGATGAAAATCGTATCGAGTTATCGTAGTTTTGATAGACAAGCTGTAATTTTTGAACGTAAATATTTAAAATATACAGATGATGATGGGATGGAACCATTAGATGCAATTGATAAGATAATAGAATATTCTACCATTCCCGGTACAAGCAGGCATCATTGGGGGACTGATATAGATCTTATTGATGGGCGTCCCAAAGTAGATGGTGATGTACTTGTCCCAAGTAAATTTTAAACAGGAGGACCATTTGAACAATTTAAACTGTGGATGGACGAAAACTCTAAAAAGTATAATTATTACTTGGTTTATACAGATGATTCCAAAAGAAGAGGGTTTAAATATGAACCCTGGCATTACAGCTACGCTCCATTATCCATACCTATGCTTAAATCTTTCAGGCTTAAAAATATTATGAAACAATTGGAGAAGGAAGATTTTTTAGGCAGTGATCATTTGACTACAGAATTTGTAAAAACATATATTGAAGATAATATACTAGATATAAATCCAGAACTTTTGTGAATAATTTTTGAACTTTAGCATAACAGAAATAAATACTTTACTATGAGAAGAGGCAGTTGGAAAATTCGAATAGTTATTGGTTTAGTCATAGTGGCATTTGCACTCATTCAGCGTTGGAACAATAAGGAAAAGAATCCATATACCGGAAGAGTTCAAAATATCAATATGACCTCTGAACAAGAAATTGCTATAGGTCTTCAAAGTGCTCCCGAAGTGGCTCAGCAATACGGAGGCTTATATCCGGATGAGCGCCTCCAAACCCTGGTGGATGCCGTTGGAAACCGACTGATACAAAATAGTATTGCTCGGGAAACTCCATACAAATATGAATTTCATCTACTCGCAGATGACCAAACTATTAATGCCTTTGCATTACCGGGTGGGCAAGTTTTTATAACTTATGCCCTATTCAAGCAACTTAATGAATCACAGCTAGCCGGGGTCCTTGGACATGAAATTGGACATGTCATAGGCAGACATTCAGCCGAACGAATTGCAGAGAGTAATTTTTGGAAAACTGTATCCATGGGCGCCAGTGTGGGTGCTGATGCTGGTAGCCTTGTAAGTGGTATTGGCCAAAATACACTTTTAACAAATGGCCGTGAAGACGAACTGGAAAGCGATGATCTGGGGGTTTTATTCATGTTGCAAAGTAATTATGAGCCGGAAGAAATGATTCATGTAATGGAGATATTAAAAACTTCGGCAGGGCCAAACAGAGTTCCCGAATTTCAAAGCACACATCCGGATCCGGATAATAGAATTGAAAAAATTAAGGAATCTATCCGGAAATACGAAGACCAAGCCGGATAAGATTTGTAAGGTTATTTCCGGGCCATGAATCTTTTTTTTGTATATTTGGTTTACTCCCAATCTGTTTTATACCTCTGATTTAACCCTTATAGCTTTGATTTTTATTTTAAACGAAACTATATGGGAACGCTATTGCATTTTAAAAGTCTTTATTTAGAAGCATTTGACGACTGTAAACCGGAATTTGTTGTAGTACTGCTAAAAATTTATTCCTTTTTCTGTGTATTAATGCTGTCTATGGCCATCTATGCCTTTTTTTATAGGGCTTTTACGGGATTTGAATTTTAGTTAGCTTAATTTTTAATTAGCTCTTTTGCAAGAACACAAAATGTTTTAAAACCAAACCAATCCAAAAACCCTGACATTAATGTCAGGGTTTTTCTTGATTGATGAATAAACTTTTCTTTCTAGATATTGTGTCCTTCTAATACAGCAAGGGCATCAGTAGCATTAGAAAGTTTTGCCAACTTCTTAGCGGTATACCCCTTATCATTTTTTATAGATAGGTCTGCTCCATTTGCAATAAGTAACTCCAATATATCAGCTTTGTTATACCTCGCGGCGAACATTGCAGGAGTCATGTCTAAGGATTTTTGATTAACGTCCTCTCCAAGTTCAATTAATGTTTTTACCGTATCAATATCTCCCTGAAGAATTGCTTTGCAAAAAGAACTGATAGCAAGGTCCTTTACATTTAAAGTTGTTTTGGTAGATTCATTAGTTGCACTGTTCTCGGCATAAACGCCAGAAACCATTAGCAGACATGCTGTGGCCGCAATAAAGATTGTTTTTTTCATGATGAATTGATTTTAATTGATGAATAGATTTTGATTATATTAGAATAGACGCCGCTTATTAATAATTGTTTCACTATTAACACATAAATAACTTAATTTTAACAATTAGCCTTTCTTTACAGTTGAATATAAAAGTTGATTTAATCTTCCGGCAAATTTTATAAAAAGCCTCAAGGAATACTGGTAAACCTTGGTAAATCACTGTATTTTTGCTAAATCTTTAAATAAAGGAACATGAATAAAAAGGTAATCTTGATGATCTTGGATGGATGGGGTAAATCGCCGGACCCTAAAGTTTCGGCTATTGAAAACGCCCATACACCCTTTGTAGACTCACTTTACAAAAAATACGCTAATGCTAATCTTCTGACGGATGGAATGAATGTTGGCCTTCCTGAAGGACAAATGGGTAATAGTGAAGTAGGTCATATGAATTTAGGAGCCGGGCGAATTGTGTATCAGGATTTGGCAAAAATTAATCTTGCCGTTAAAGAAAATACGCTAAAGGAAGAAAAGGAGTTAAAAGACGCTTTCACTTATGCCAAAGCACATAACAAGGATGTACATTTTCTGGGTTTACTAAGTAATGGAGGAGTACATAGTCATACAGACCATTTAAAAGGACTTATTGAAGTAAGTGAAAATTATGGAGTTGAAAATGCATTTGTTCATGCTTTTACCGATGGAAGAGATGTAGATCCAAAAAGTGGAATTACCTTTTTAGAGGACCTTACCGCCTTCTGCTCAGATAAAAATGCTAAACTGGCTTCAGTTATTGGCAGATATTACGCAATGGATCGGGATAAAAGATGGGAACGTGTAAAAATAGCATACGATTTATTGGTTAATGGGAAAGGCGAACCATCTAATAACATATCTGCAGCGATGCAAAAAAGCTACAATGAAGGTATCACTGATGAATTCATTAAACCTATTTCTATGGTTAATGAAGCCGGAGAACCGCTGGCGAAAATAAAAGAGGGCGATGTAGTTATCTTTTTTAATTTTAGGACTGACCGAGGCAGAGAACTAACTCAGGTACTAAGCCAAGCAGATTTTCATGAACAAAACATGCATAAACTAGATCTCTACTATGTAACCCTTACTAATTATGACGATTCATTTAAAGGTGTACATGTAGTTTATAGCAAGGATAATATTAAGGAGACCTTAGGTGAAGTTCTTGCCCATCAAGGTAAAAAACAGATTCGTATAGCAGAAACCGAGAAATATCCTCATGTAACTTTTTTCTTTAACGGCGGCAGAGAAATTCCTTTTGAGGGTGAAGAACGGATATTGTGCCCTTCACCAAAAGTGGCAACTTATGACCTGAAACCGGAAATGAGCGCTTATGAAATTAGAGATTCTATAATTCCCGAGCTTAATAAAGGGGAAGTGGATTTTGTATGCCTAAACTTCGCAAATCCGGATATGGTAGGGCATACCGGGGATATGAAGGCTGCAATAAAAGCTTGTGAGACCGTTGATGCATGTGCACAAGCGGTTATTACCGCAGGATTGAAAAACGGATATTCTACCTTGGTTATTGCAGATCACGGTAATTGCGATACTATGATCAATCCAGATGGCACGCCAAATACTGCACATACAACAAATCCGGTGCCTTTAATCCTGGTTGATAAGGATATAAAAAACATAAAAGATGGTGTACTGGGTGATATTGCTCCAACAATTCTTGAACTTATGGGCATTCCTCAGCCGGCATTAATGACGCAACACTCTTTGATATAGGTGGAATGTACTAAATTAGAATCATGGTAGTTATTAAGACATTAGAAGAGATTGAACTTCTTAGAGAGAGTGCTTTAATAGTTTCTAAAACTTTAGGAATGCTGGCCTCTGAAATTAAGCCAGGTGTTGACGGACTTTACTTAGATAAATTGGCAGAGGAATATATTCGTGATCATGGTGCTGAACCAGGTTTCCTGGGCATGTATGATTTCCCAAACACATTAAACCTGAGTCCAAATGCACAGGTAGTCCATGGAATTCCAAACAAAGAACCATTGAAGGATGGGGATATCATATCTGTAGATTGCGGTGCCTTAAAAAATGGATTTTACGGAGACCATGCATATACTTTTGAAGTTGGAAACGTTGATGAAGAGACCAAAAAGCTTCTAAGGATTACTAAGGAATCTCTCTATATAGGAATCAGGGAATTCAAGTTAGGAAACCGTGTCGGAGACGTTGGTTATGCAATTCAAAATTACTGCGAAAGCCATGGATATGGAATAGTACGAGAACTCGTAGGTCATGGTCTTGGAAAAAAGCTCCATGAAGGACCCGAGATGCCAAATTATGGTAGGCGTGGAAGAGGAAAGAAATTTGCAGACGGAATGGTAGTAGCCATTGAACCTATGATTAATATGGGTACCAAGCGCATAAAACAGCTCCGTGATGGATGGACCATCCTAACGGCCGATGGCAAGCCAAGTGCTCATTTTGAGCATAATGTGGCCCTTATACAGGGTAAACCGGAATTACTTTCCACCTTCCAATATATCTATGAAGCGCTTGGTATAAAAAATAATGAGGAAGAAGAATTTAGGACTAAGAAGCTTCAACTCTAATCTGCAAAAAGATTTTGAAAAAACTATTCAAATATGTCCTAAATAAAATACCCAGGCCTTTATTAATTCAATTGAGCTACCTGGCAAGACCCATCCTCTCAATGACACTTAAAGGGGATAAGTATACAGATCCAATTGATGGTAAAAAATTTAAAAGCTTCCTTCCATATGGATATGAAAACCCCAGGGAAAATGTTCTTTCGCCTTCTACGTTATCTCTGGAAAGACATCGCCTTTTGTGGTTATACCTCAAGAACGAAACCGATTTTTTTACAGCACCTCACAAGGTCTTACATTTTGCGCCGGAGCAGGCTTTCTATAGAAAATTTAAGAAGTTAAAAAAACTGGAGTATACCACTACAGATCTAAACTCTCCACTTGCCGATGTGAAAGCCGATATTTGTGCGCTTCCCTTTAAGGATAATTCATTTGATATAATTTTATGCAATCATGTATTGGAGCATATCCCAGACGACAAAAAAGCAATAAGCGAGCTCTATCGTGTTCTTAAACCTTCGGGCTGGGGTATTTTTCAAATACCTCAGGATCTTAAAAGAGAAGTCACTTATGAAGATGATACAATTACCGATAAGAAAGAACGGGCTAAAATTTTTGGACAATACGATCATGTTCGTATTTATGGGCGTGATTATTTCGACAGATTAAAAGAAGCCGGATTTAAAGTTAATGAGGTAGATTACACATCGGGAATGTCTGTTTCCGAGATTGAAAAATATAGATTGGCAAAAGGGGAAATTATTCCCGTTGTTACTAAGTGATCAGTAAACTAAAAGCTTTTTAAACTCCGAAGTCATAAATTCTTTTACCTCTCCAATTTCATCAATATAAATGATATATGCATCTAGTTCTTCGTGAGAGTTCAAATATTTTATGGATTCTGATAACTCCATTGCCATAAATGCCGTTGCATAAGCATCTGCCTTTGCACAATTTTTTGCAATTACGCTGACAGCAAGAACATTAGAATTTTTAGTGTAACCGGTTATAGGATTAATTGTATGTACAAATTTTTTACCCGTGGTAGAATCTATCCTGAATTTTCTATAATTACCGGATGACGCCATAGCATTATTCCTAAGCTGAAGTGTGAGTTTTAGTCTTCTGCCCTCCTCAATTTGAGGATCATCAATACCAACAATCCAGGACTTTTGTTTTAATTTATTCTCTCCTTTAGCAACGATCTCACCTCCCACTTCAATTAAATAATTTTCAATATCTTTTTGATCCAAAAGCTCAGCCAAGCGATCTATTGCATATCCTTTAGCTATTGCATTGAAGTCGATGTAAATTCTGGGATCATTCTTAATTACAGTTCCCTCTTCGGTTAATCGAACTTTATGAAAGCCCACGAATTGAAGAATACTATCCACTTTGGTACTATCTAATACCAGCTGTTTCCCCGGGCCAAATCCCCAGGCGTTTACAAGAGCGCCCACAGTCGGATCAAAATAACCATTAGTATTAGAATAAACTTCTTTAGAAAGCTCAAATACATCCCGAAACATCTTATCTACAACGATCATTGAATCGCCCAGATTAATTTTAGAAATATCTGAATCGGGCAAATAGGTAGACATGGAATGATTTACAACTCTGAATACAGAATCTATTTCCGTTTCTAGATTGAGTTCTTCCGGGTATAGGAGTGTAATACTATATGAGGTGCCCAGAGCACCTCCAAAGTGTGTGCTTTTAACATATGTGGAAGAATCAAGCCCACAGGAAGACATTAATGCCCCTAAAAGGAAAAGATAAAGTACCTTAATTCTAAATTTCGAGAAGACCATCATAATGTACAATATAAGCTTCATTAAGATAAACAGGAAGATTTTGATCCTCTGCGTTAGACAAACCAACTCCGGCATAGTAGGTTTTAGCCTCAAATTTGGATGCTTGTTCTTTAATTTTTATCATAAGGCCCTTGTCATATAGTAAAGGATCATTGGGATAAACAACATTACGAACAACAATAAAATACAATTTTTTTTCCTTGAGGCAGACAAATTGAGGGTTCTTTAGTGGTTTACTATTGACGCCCATGAATTCATATCCTTCAGATTCTAACTGTCTCCCTACAATATTCATTGCCAGGTTATGCAATTCTTGTTCTGTTAGTGCCTGCAACTTATTATTTATTTATAAAAAAACCGATATTGATCAATATCGGTTTTAAATTATATAAAGTTAAAATTATTAACCTCCAAAGTCATCAAAACGTATGTGTTCATCTGGAATACCAAAATCTTCTCCCATTTTTTGAACAGCCTTGTTCATAAGTGGGGGTCCACAAAAATAGAGTTCAATATCTTCGGGGGATTCATGATTATTCAAGTAATTGTCTATAACACAATTATGAATAAATCCAACAAATCCGTCCCCGGGGGCATCAAGGTCCTCCTTAACTTTCCAATTATCTTCTTCCAAAGGTTCAGACAATGCCATATAAAATTTGAAATTCGGGAACTCTTTTTCTAATTCTTTAAAATGTTCTATATAAAATAATTCCCTTTTTGAGCGACCTCCATACCAGTAAGTAACCTTACGATTAGTTTTCAAGGTTTTAAAAAGGTGGTATAAATGAGATCTCATTGGGGCCATTCCTGCACCTCCCCCAACATATAGCATTTCCGAATCGGACTCATTGATAAAAAATTCACCATACGGTCCGGATATGGTCACTTTATCTCCTGGCTTTTGAGCAAAAATGTAAGAAGAAGCTACACCTGGATTTACTACCATCCAACCATTCTTAGACCTATCCCATGGCGGAGTGGCAATTCGAACATTTAGCATTATTTCTCTACCTTCTGCAGGGTAAGACGCCATGGAATATGCTCGCTCAACCACCTCGTTATTTCTCATTGTCAAAGGCCAAAGGTTAAATTTATCCCACTCATTTTGAAACTTATCTGGTGTCTCATGTTCTTCAGGGTGAGCTGTAATGTCTATATCGGAATACTTTATTTCGCAGGGTGGAATCTCAATTTGAATATATCCTCCTGCTTTATATCCCATATCTTCCGGTATTTCAATCACAAATTCTTTAATGAATGATGCAACATTATAATTGCGTACAACAGTCCCTTCCCATTTTTTAATTCCAAACACTTCTTCAGGAATAGTTATATCCATATCCTGTTTTACCTTAACCTGGCAAGCCAGTCTTGCGCCTTCAGTCAGTTCCCTTTTTGAAAAATGTGGTGTTTCTGTAGGTAGAGCTTCACCACCACCTGACAACACATGGCATTCACACTGAATGCAGGTACCCCCACCACCGCAAGCTGAGGGCAGAAATACTTTTTGATTACTTAAAGTAGAAAGCAAAGAACTCCCTGAGGCAACCTGTATCTTTTTTTCTCCATTTATGGTTATGGTTACAGGACCTGATGGAGAAAGCTTTTCTTTTGTAAAAAGCAAAAGTGTCACCAGTAGTAACAACAATATCATAAAAGCAATAACCGTAATGGTTATGGTACCAAGGGTGCTTGTAGCTAAAATCATTCCTCTTCTTTTATTAGGTCATTATAAGAAATCTCTTTCTCATCTAATTCTTCTTCAACTTTTACTTTGCTCTCTTCAATCTTTTCGGCTGTAGTTTCTTCGACGGCCGCGGGTGCTTCATCTCCGCCAGTAAG
>NZ_JBATGR010000375.1:0-2632 GCF_049665975.1 Eudoraea sp. | reverse complement strand
GTTTGCTTCTGGAATTACAACAACATGCATTTGCCTATGCGGATCAGCTGGAAAGAAATGACATTAATGGTGAACAGTTACACGAAATCAAAACATTTTTGGAAAATGATCTTAATGTTAGATTTTTGGAAAGTTTTTCAAGTTTTAGTATCGCAGAGCAATTGGAAATATTAAAAGATAAGATCAACAGGCCTATCCGTATTTGTGGGATGGTTAAAAATGAAGGTGAGCCTGGGGGAGGTCCTTTTTGGACCAGAGATGCAAATGATCATATTTCACTACAAATCGTAGAATCTGCACAGGTAGATACATCTGATGAAAGCCAAATGACTATTCTGAAGAATTCAACGCATTTTAACCCGGTCGACATTGTATGTGGAGTCAGAAATTTTAGAGGTGAGAAGTATAACCTCTTGAACTATGTTGATACTAAACAGGGCTTTATCACACAAAAAACAGAAGATGGGAAAGCGCTGAAAGCCCTTGAATTACCCGGGCTTTGGAACGGGGCAATGGCCTTTTGGAATACAATTTTTGTTGAAGTCCCCTTAAATACTTTTAATCCTGTAAAAATGGTAAATGACCTCTTAAAGCCCACGCATCAGGTAACTTAGTTTAGAAAAACGTATCCTTTTGAAAGAAAAAATTTCAAAATATATCCAATTTTAATTATTGGGTTTTTATTATGAAAAATGGTACTACAATTGTAACTTTGTATTATCTCAAAAAGGGGTGCGACCTCTTGAAAAAAGTATTCTTCAAATCTGTTTACAATAAACACGATTTTTAGAATATTTTCAGGACAAGCTGAGATTATACCCAAGGAACCTGAGCAGGTAATGCTGCTAAGGGAGGCGAAAATCGCCATTTGGATTTTTTTCTGTCTCTTCAGAAAAAGAAAAAATCGTAAAAATTAGAATAGAACCCCTGTTATTCGTCGTGAACCGAGAATGAAGGCTATTATACTAATTTTTTTCATGATTTGTATTGGTGCAAAATCCTATACTCAACAACAAGAATCTGACACTACTGCCCTTAAGAAAATTGTTTTGGATGAGGTTTTTGTTTCTGCCATAAGAGTTACTAAAGAAACTCCTGTAACGTTTTCCAATTTAACAAAGGAAGAAATAATGCCAAGGAACCTGGGACAGGATATTCCTGTTCTTATGAATTTTTTGCCTGCGGTAGTTACAACGTCCGATGCCGGGGCCGGAGTAGGTTATACAGGGATACGCGTTAGAGGAAGTGATGCAACTCGTGTAAATGTTACTATTAATGGAATACCTTATAACGATTCTGAATCACATGGCACATTTTGGGTAAATATGCCCGATTTTGCATCTTCAACAGAAAGCCTGCAATTACAGCGTGGAGTTGGCACATCAACAAATGGAGCTGGGGCTTTTGGTGCAAGTTTAAATATATTGACAGATGCTACCTCGATGGAAGCCTATGGGCATATATCATCTTCTTATGGCAGCTTTAATACACTTCGCAACAATATTAAGTTCAGTACAGGATTGTTAAATGAACATATTGAAATTTCCGGGAGATTATCCAGAATAACATCTGATGGCTATATTGACAGGGCTTCATCTGAACTGGATTCCTATTTTTTACAGGGTTCTTATGTTGATGATAACACCTTAATAAAAGCACTCCTTTTTGGAGGACACGAAGTTACTTACCAGTCATGGTTTGGCATTGATGCAGAAACTCTTGCCACTGACCGGACTTTTAACCCGGCAGGTATATATACCGACGATAATGGTAATACACAGTTTTACGACAGGGAAGAAGATAATTATAAACAAGATCATTTTCAACTACTCTGGAATGAAACCATATCACCTTTATGGAGCACAAATATTGCATTTCACTATACCAAAGGACGTGGTTACTTTGAGCAGTTTAGAGAAGACGATGATTTTGAAACCTATGGATTTTCACCAATAGTGGTTGATGGAGAGTTAGTGAATACCACAGATTTAATCCGCCGTCGTTGGCTTGATAATGATTTTTATGGAACTGTATTTTCTGCCAAATATGAAAAAGACAAAATAAACCTTATCATTGGTGGTGGTTGGAATTCCTATGAAGGAGATCATTTTGGAGAAATAATCTGGGCACGTTTTGCCGGAAATAGTATGATTAGAGATAGATATTACGATGATGATTCCAAAAAAACAGACTTCAACTTGTTTGGAAAAATAAACTATAAGATTTCTCAAAATTGGAAGCTTTTTGGAGATCTACAATTTAGAACTGTGCGATACAACGCAAACGGCGATGAAACTGGATTGGTAGATGATAGATTTAATTTCTTTAATCCTAAAGTTGGTGTCACCTATGATCTTAATAATTCAAATAATTTATATCTCTCCTTTGCGGTAGCAAATCGTGAACCTAACAGGAATGATTATGAGAATGGCAATCCTAAACCAGAAAAACTGAATGATTTTGAATTGGGATGGCGTTATGTCTCACCTTCTGTTCAGCTAAGCACCAATATATATTACATGAGGTATAAAGATCAGTTAGTATTAACCGGAGAACTCAATGACGTAGGGGCTCCACTACGGGCCAATGTTGGTGACAGTTATCGTCTTGGTCTTGAAGTTGATGCCAGTAT
>NZ_JBATGR010000374.1:0-2955 GCF_049665975.1 Eudoraea sp. | reverse complement strand
TAAGACATATTGTACAGGAAGAACCGGATCCTGAGTTTATGCTTAGAAAAGATTTTCAGAATGGTATAGGGCTTTTGGCCAAATTTGGACTTACCTATGATATTCTGGTCTACCCCAATCAGTTGGCTGCTGCAGTACTATTGACAAGGGCTTTCCCTGAACAGAAATTTGTGCTGGACCATATCGCCAAACCGAGGATTTCTGAAGGCCCGGATAGCGAATGGGTGCACCACATGAAGGAATTGGCTTTAAATCCTAATGTAAGTTGTAAAGTTTCGGGCATGGTTACTGAAACAAAGAATTTTAAATGGCAACAGCAAGATTTTTCCCCTTTTATGGAGGTAGTGATGGATGCTTTTGGATGGCAACGTCTTATGTATGGTTCGGACTGGCCGGTATGTCTATTGGGAGGAAGTTATAAGGAGGTGTTAACCATAGTTAAGGATTATATCAGTAAATTATCTGACAAAGAAAGAGCAGGAATCATGGGGTTAAACGCAGTAAGTTTCTATTCCCTTTAACTTTAGTAGTTCATATCATATAAATGAGAAATAAAAAAGCGATAAAGTTTAATACCAAATACCCTTCTATTGAGGACCTCAGGGAAAGAGCCAGGAGCCGGATCCCCGGATTTGCCTTTGATTACATGGATGGGGGTTGCAATGAAGAAGTGAACCTGCGAAAAAACACCTCCGAAATCCGGGAAGTGGAATTAAAACCAGATTATTTAACGGAGTACAAAGGGTTCAACATGGAAACCGAGCTTTTTGGTCATACCTACAGCGCCCCTTTTGGAATTGCGCCCGTTGGGCTTCAGGGTCTTATGTGGCCCAATGCTTCTGAAATACTGGCAAAGGCCTCGCTGGACTTTAATATTCCTTTTATCCTGAGTACAGTAACCACTATGAGCATAGAACGTGCCAGTGAACTTACAGAAGGCCGGGCCTGGTTTCAGCTATATCATCCCAGGGAGAATGAGGTATGTGATAATATCCTTGCAAGGGCAGAAGCTGCTGCCTGTCCGGTACTTGTTTTGCTCTGCGACGTTCCTACTTTTGGGTTCAGGCCAAAAGAGATCCGGAGCGGCCTGTCTATGCCACCCAAAATGACGCTTAATAATGTGTTGCAAATCCTGGGAAAGCCAAATTGGGCACTTCAGACCTTAAAACACGGGCAGCCCAATTTTGAAACTTTAAGGCCTTATATGCCAAAAAATCTCAACCTGAAACAACTGGGTTTATTTATGGACCAGATGTTTTCGAAAAGGATGAATGAAGAGAAAATTGCTCCTATCCGGGATAAATGGAAGGGTAAAATAGTACTAAAGGGAGTAGCCACCGAAGCCGATGCAGAAAAGGCTATAAAACTGGGTCTGGATGGCATTATTGTCTCTAACCACGGAGGCAGGCAATTAGATGCCGGCGAATCTACCATAAAACCTATGACCCGGATTGCTAAAAAGTACGGCGACCAGATTACGGTGATGATGGATAGTGGCATTCGTTCCGGCCCGGATGTAGCACGGGCGTTGGCAAGTGGGGCAGCTTTTACATTTATGGGGCGCTCATTTATGTATGGGGTAGCTGCACTTGGTACAGAAGGAGGGGGCCATACTATTTCGCTGCTGCAAACACAATTACAACAGGTAATGGAACAATTGGGTTGTAACAAGACAAAAGATTTTCCACGGCATTTGGTTTGATCAGGCAGTTGTTTACAATTAACTATTCAACGCGAACGATGTATTGTCTTAGAATTTCAAAGCAACATTCCATAGGGCATTATTAAATTCACATTTTCGCTGCTTATAATTTGTCATTTTAAAGGAATTAATTTGGAAAAATCACCTTTTGATAAATTGTGTATAAAAGTTTGAAAAAGAGATTCTATAAAAAGATTTATTTGTTAATTTTCAACCAAAGATTACAAAGGCCGGGAGCATTCACTTACAAAGTATTAATGTTCGAGGGACCAATTTAATAGGGAAACACAAATAACAGTTCTTAGCCAGTGATCAATTGAAGATTAGGAATTAAATAGTACCAACACCTTAAATTATAACAGGAATTACTTTGTACCCCACTATGACGTATTTCTACGATTTTATGTTGAACCCTTACATACTTGCCTTTTTGGGAGGGTTATTGGCATTTGTACTGGCCAATAGAATTATCCCGGTAATAATTTATACGGTTCGTGCAAAGAATCTGATGGATGAACCCGGGGACCGCAGTGTGCATTCAACAAAAACTCCAACCTTAGGCGGCGTTGGAATGTTTGCTGCATTTGTGGTATCCCTGATACTATTTGGAGTAGTAGTTGGCTTGGAACGCCCCGACCTGCTTAAACTTTTAGGCCTGGTACTCGCTACCATAATACTTATGTTTCTTGGGATCAAAGATGACCTTATTGCCCTGGCGGCAAGGAAAAAGTTCCTGGGACAGCTTATTTCCACGGCTATAGTCATATTCCTGACCGATGTCAGAATTACCAGTTTTGAAGGACTTTTGGGTATTGGGGAATTACCTTATCTGGTGTCTGTATTGTTTACCGTTTTTGTATTTATTTTGGTGATCAATGCGTTTAACATGATTGATGGAATAGATGGTTTAGCGGGCGCCATTGGAATAATTGTGAGTCTGTCATTTGGCTTGTTCTTTCTCTTAAATAAGGATTTTCTGATGGTATTGGTTTCTTTTAGTTTAATTGGAGCCATTACTGCATTTTTACGATATAACCTGTCCGGTACCCAAAAGTTATTTATGGGAGATTCGGGCTCTATGGTAATTGGCTATTTACTGGCATATCAGGGGATACGCTTTCTGGAGTTAAATTTAAGCGGATCATCCTCGTTTACCATTAATAACGGACCGGTACTATTGCTGGCGGTTTTATCCTTTCCACTATTGGATACCCTCAGGATTTTTATAATCCGGGCTAAAGATAGGCGAAGCC
>NZ_JBATGR010000373.1:0-2919 GCF_049665975.1 Eudoraea sp. | reverse complement strand
ATACAACTTTAAAGGTGATTTTAGCAGATGATTCTGCTATTTTATTCATTACAGGTATTGAAGGGGCCGCGTCTCCACACCAACTTTCGGTCAATACGATCCAAAGAACGGGCTTGTCAAAATTCTTTAATACTTCGAATGCACTTTCCGGAAGTTTAATGGTTTTATCCCATCGCTTCATGCGCCTACTATTTAAACGCGTATATTCTATTAGGGATTCTTTTTGTTCAGTCCCGGTAGTTTTTCCATGCTTTGCTAATTCATCAACCAATATCCTGTACTCTTTATAGGAGAGAGCAGCTGCTAAGGATGAAGTAATAATTTTTTCGCTGAGTTTGTATTCTTTTGTATTTATCATTCTGCAAAAGTCGAAAGAAAATCTAAAACCTGACAATAACAACTTCAATTATGTAACCCATGTTACACTTAAGCATGATTGGTTTCCACTAAATCGTTCGTTTCTTCACCATACCACCTCTGGTGTCATTGATACTACTCATAACAACAAAAGCATTGGGATCTATCTTCTTCAGTTCATTGTTTAATTTACTGATTTCCAATCTTGTAATCACCGTATAGATCACCTCATAGTCATTGTGAACTCCATTTTTACTATAACCACCACGGGCATCGTAAATCGTAAGCCCTCTCCCTAGTTTATGGGTAATCATCTTTCGAATTCTTTCACTTGCTTCAGAAATAATAGTTACCCCAGTATATTCTTCTATCCCGTCTACTACAAAATCAAGGGTTTTAGAAGCGGCCAGATATGTTAGCATTGAATACAATGCAGATTCTACTGATAACATATAAGCAGCGGCAAGGAAAATGATTATATTAATTACAATAATTATATCTCCAATTTTAGCAGACATTCTTCTACTTAAATAAAGTGCTAGTATTTCCGTTCCATCCAGAACACCACCTCCACGGATCGAAAGTCCAATTCCTGCTCCCAGGAAAAAGCCTCCAAACACGGAAACTAAGAGCTTGTCTTGTGTTACTTCCGGAAACTCTATCAATGCAAGAACAAGAGAAAGTCCCAGGATGGCAATGGTTGTTTTAATAGCAAAATTCTTGCCTATTACTTTCAATCCCAATAACAGGAAAGGTAAATTAACGAGAAGAATTAAAGAATAAAGAGGAAGTGTTGTAGTCTCAGTAATTAAAAGTGATATCCCGGTGACTCCCCCATCTATAAATCTATTTGGCAGCAAAAAACTTTCTAACCCAAAAGCAGCCGATAAGATGCCAATGGAGATAAAAAAAGTGTCTTTTATGAACAATTTGGAAAAGGTTCGCATAAGCTTTAGTCGGTTCATTATTTTACTGCATTTTAAGTTAATTGCCCCTAAAGATTTTCGGGATTAATTGCCAGGCTTCTAAATAACTTAGCTTTGGTGCTCAGGAATTTGTTTTGCACTTCATTTTGTTTGAGTTCAGAATCAATTAGTTTATTTTCCCTACTAATTATCAAAAACAAGGAACTTTCTCCAAAATCAAATTTCCTTTCTTCTGCAGTCAAAAGCGTATTATAATCACTAACAATATTCTGTATAAGTGAATTCTGTATCTGATAAGAATCCAAGGCATTATAGATTGCCAAAACTTTATTTTGAATTTCGATTTCAGCATTGTCTATTTCAAATTGAGTATCGTTTAGTTTATACTTTGCTAACTTTAAATCCCCTCTTTCTTTTCTTAAAAACAATGGGAATAGGAAGTTAACACCTCCTTTATATTGTTGTGAATCATAAGAACTCAGAGTTCCAGGGGTTTCTGTAAGGAAGTTATACTCAATATCAATTCTCGGCAGTAGTTTATTGGCTTTTAATCTCTTATCTACCTCCAGGCCAGCCAATTTAAACCCTAAAGACTTAATCTTAGGGTGATTTTCCAATGAAAAACTATCCAAAGGTTTTCCCATGATTTCCAGCGTAATATCCACCTCCTTGTTTATATCGATATTTGGAATGACATTTGGCTGCAACTCTATTGGAATATTATTCTCCGTCCATAAAAAATTCGAAAGTTCTAAAGTCCTATTGGTAAGCTCAACCATGGCTTGTTCGAGACGAAGTTGCCTATCCTGAAATGCTATTTTGGCTTCCACAACATCTATTGATGCAATATCACCTGCTTCTGCACTACGCTTAATTCCTTCCAATCTAGTACTGGCATTATCAACAAAATCCTCATAAACCGTTTTGTTTCTGTATGCCTGTAACCAATCAAAATAAGTTACTGACGCTTTAAAAAGAATCTCATTAACTAATAAATCTCTATCTGCCAGGGTTTGTTCTTTAAAATATTTGGCCCGTTTTAAGGTTGCCATTCTTTCATTGATCCAAATTCCTTGAAGCACAGAAACAGAGATTCCCGCACTAAACAATCCGTCCTCTGGCAAAAATTCATCCGGATTTAGAAACTCTCCTTGATCCTGCTGAAAGTTACCTTTTAATTCTATCCCATACCATGTAGGGACTTTGAAGGTAGCGTTAAAACGGTCATAATACTCAACACCCTTAAACTGTTTTCTTTCGTAATCTACTTCAATTTTTGGATCAAATCCTCCTCTTGAGCGCATTAGATTTGCTTGCCCAATACCGATTTGTAATTCAGCCTGACGAGCAATAGGATGATATTTTTTTACATATCCTAAGAACTCATAAAAGCTTAAAACGAGGGTGTCGTTTACCTGTGCGTTTAATGAAAGTGAAGCGAAAAGAATAAGTAAAAACCAGTGCTTTTTCATATTACTATTTCTCAGATTTAGACATGTCCCCATTGGGCTGATAGTAATTTGGAGGGAAACCATTGAGCTGTCGCCACAATTCAAACCAAATCGGCACGTCTTCTAAAAGTGCTATAGTATAGGCTCCAGAACCAACTCTTAGATCCTTTGGCCATTGATGGTCA
>NZ_JBATGR010000372.1:0-6176 GCF_049665975.1 Eudoraea sp. | reverse complement strand
TTTCTATGAAGTAATTCACAGACATTGCATTACTGAGTCTGATAACTTTGAGATGTTACCCGGCTTTCGCAGTTTTGATAAATTGCGGAAGGGCAGGGCAATGGCCAATTATAATGGAGAAGAGATTACCGCATATAAAGACACTATAGTTTTTATGCCTCTCTATCAGGTTCAGGGGGAAGAAGGGTTTTTTCTTATTCGCAAAATACCCGGATGGATATTGTCATTTTCGGCATTTTTACGCAGAATAAAATTTGATTCTTTTCTGGCATTACTTCCGGGAGTTTCATGGTCAAATGAGGCTCGTGATAAGCTTAAGGTAAATTTAAAAATAGCCAGGTTCTTTAATAAACCGTTTTTTCACCTTTTAGGTTATAGGAACAGAATGGTCGACGAAACACATTTACTTTTAAATAACCGGGAGCGGACCGCAAAAAATGAAATGTACAAAGACACCTTTTGGTATAAAAACTAAATATTTTTTAGAAGTATCCTCCTGCCAGGTAACCCCACTTACTCCGAAGCTTGCCAAATATTGTTTTCAAGGTTAATATCAGCCATGAGCTGTGACGGGTCAATTACCGCGGCTCTGATGGAACTAACGGGCTTATCAATAACAAATTCCAAAGTAGGATAAGCCCAGGGCCAATCTGGTAAAACTGTTCTCTTAATAGAAGGGTAAGGGTTATCTTTTTGCCCTCTCATAATGCGTAATGGAGTATAAAAAGTTTCTCTCGTTCCGTCTTCATAAACCAGCAGAATATCAATTGGCATTGGCATAAGGCCTTTTCTTTCTAAGACTATCCTGGTTTTATTACCTTCAGCTTGTACTTCTTTTATTCCATAATCAATAGTATTTGTGGTTTCTGTCCAATCTATAAGATACCAGTCTAACTCTATACCAGACACCTTTTCAGCCGTTCTTTTGATATCATTTGGGATAGGATGTTTAAACTTAAAATTATCATAGTAAGACCTAAGTGATTCCATTAACTTATCCTGTCCTATAACATATCCTAATTGGGATAAAAATATAGATCCTTTATTATAAGCAGAAATACCATAGGCTGAATTAAACCTGTATCTGTCTGAATGCGTTGTCTGAGGTTGTTCTTTCCCTGATTGTACTAAAGAAATATAGCTGTTATAGGTGCGTTCAAACGGATTGTCTTTCTCCTGTTTCATCACCTCATTCATGCATAAACTAGAAATAAATTGAGTAAATCCTTCGTCCATCCACGCGTGTTTTAATTCATTGGTTGCCAATACGTGTTGAAACCAGGAATGTGCTAATTCATGAATCATAACACCTACAAGGCTTTCAAATTTACGTTCTCCCGTAATAAGTGTACTCATAGCATACTCCATGCCGCCATCTCCCCCTTGTACTACTGAATATTGATCATAGGGGTAAGTGCCAATATTTTTATTGAAAAAGGCCATGGCTTCTGCAGTCTTTGGTTGTAAATTTTTCCAATTTTCAAGAAGCTCTGGTTTGTTCTTATAAAAGAAATGTAATGTAGGCCCGTTATCCATCTTTAATGAATCATGGATATATTCAGGGTCTGCAGCCCACATAAAATCGTGCACCATAGGAGCTTTAAAGTGCCAGGTAAGCGTTTTGCCCCTGGATTTTTTCACTTTAGTTCCCGGCGTTTCATAGCCATGACCAATTTCCTGAGGATTTTGTAAATAGCCACTTCCTCCTACAACGTAATTTTTATCCAGCGTGAGTTTAACATCAAAATCGCCCCAGACTCCGTGAAACTCCCTGCCTATATATGGGTCTGCATGCCAGCCTTCAAAATCATATTCGGCTAATTTAGGATACCACTGGCTCATGGATAGCGCAACACCTTCAGAATTATTCCTTCCTGAACGTCTTATTTGTATAGGAACCTGCCCCTGAAATTTCATATCAAATCTACTTTTACCTCCAGAGGGAATTGGTTTTGCCAAACTCACTTCCAGAATGGTTCCTTCAAGACTGAAAGAAACATCTTCACCGTCCTGAGTTAGGGAAGAAGCCCTTAAATAACCAATTTCATCCGTATTAAGACTAGCAATCCTACTTTGGCCGTTTGTAAACATTCTCCCATCAGGATCCTGGATATTTTGCAATCTAATATCCATTTCGCTCCCCGGCTGAAATGCATTAAAGTACATATGAAAATATACGCGATTTAAATCATCGGGGGAATTGTTTGTGTAAACCAGACTTTGCGTGCCGGTATATTGATAATTTTCAACATCCATGAACACTTCCATCTTGTAGTCAACATGTTGTTGCCAGGAGAGATGATTTTTCTGTGCATGGAGACCCATTACAAAGCCTAACAAGACAAAAATTAATTTGGGATATTTATTCTTTAAAACCATATAATTTAAATTTATAAGTTTTTAGACATGTTACTCGCCATGATTAATGCATTATAGGCATTGACCATCTTTCCTGATTTAGAAACCTGGTCAAAAGGTTTGGTTTTTTCAGTATTCCCCGACAAAATAACTGAAGAACTGGAACTCAAGCCAGATTCAATTAAGATACGTTTTACATCAGCAGCCTTAAGTTTTGGGTAATAGGAGCGAATTAATGCTGCGATTCCCGTAACCATTGGAGCGGCCATTGATGTACCATCCTGAAACTCGTAATTGTTTCCTGGCATTGTTGAGTAAATATGGCTTCCAGGAGCAAATACATCAACATTAACTTTTCCATAGTTAGAATAAGACGCAACCATTTCTGAACCGTATTCCTTAGTTAAGGCACCTACTGAGATGAAGTTATCTACAAATTCGATTTTTCCTTTACCATCATGGTCATTTGGATATCCAAGATTGTTAGAATCATCCATGTCAAGGCCATCATTTCCTGACCCATGAACAAAGAGCACATCATTCTCCGCAGCGTATTTTAAAGCGTCATAAACCCAATCAGAATTCAGGGAATACGATTTACCAAAACTTGCATTGATAATAGTCGCACCATTATCCACTGCATAACGGATACCTAAGGCAATATCCTTATCGTATTCATCGCCGTTGGGCACAGCCCTAATGCTCATTATCTCAACATTATTTGCAACACCATTTACACCTAAGCCGTTGTTGCGTTCGGCGGCAATAATCCCGGCGACGTGTGTTCCATGACTTTCATCTTTTACCCTGTTTTTAGGGTTTCCGTTACCATACCCCAAATCCATTAGGTCATAAGGATCGTCCCCTACTATTTTCCTGCCGTCAAAATCTTTATTAAAATGATAATTTAATCGCTCTGTGAAATAAGTGATTCCTTCAGTAAACTCTTTAATTACATCAGGGATGCTGTCACTAATACTATACATTTGTCTGATTACCGACACATTTTGAGCTAAAGCCTGATCTTCTGTTTTTATAGCAATTACATCCTTTTTGGTATAGAAATCTTTACCCAGGTATTTCTTTATCGCATTATCCGCATTTTTTACAACACTTAAGATCTGTTCATATTGTTGCTTGTTTTGTGTGTATGTGGAAACTTCTTTTTGTAGCTCTAATTTTGCTTTTTCCTGAACAAAACGGTCACCCTTATTAAGCCTTAGGATCCTTGCATATTCCATTTGTTCATTATAAGCCTCACCTAAAAAATTATATCCATGAATATCATCTATATAACCATTGTTATCATCGTCCAGACCATTACCGGGGCGTTCCTTTTTATTGGTCCAGATAACATCAACAAGATCTTCATGCCCCAGGTCAATGCCTGCATCCAGTACGGCTACGATTACTTTTTTTCCTTTTTTATTTTTAATAATATCAGTATAAGCTTTGTTTAGGCTGATACCCGGGATGGTATCTGAAATTAAATCTGCGTGCCCCCAGGATTTATTCTCTTCATCTGTGAGTTCAGAAACTTTAAGAGGGACTGTATCAATTTTTTCCAAGGGGGTCAATACCAGGTTTGTGCTGCCGCAGCCTGCCAGAGATAATGTAAGAATGGCATAAAAGGCCAATTTTAAATGTTTAAGAGTCATATTAAATTTAGATTTAGTAATGCATTTTTGAATAATAACTTCCGGGCGACAAAGCTACAAATGTTTCAATACAACCTCTGTCTGCCATTGTAACATAGCAATTAAGTCCGTCTTCCCCGCCAAAGGCAATGTTAGAGGGTTTCTTTCCCTTTAAAACCACCTCTTTCAGAATCTCCCCGGAGGGGGAGATAATCGCTACTGTGCCTTTGTCATAACGTGTGAGATAAAGATTTCCCTGAATATCACATCGCATTCCATCCAGTCCAAAATCAGTAAAGCTTATAAGTTTCTTTTTGTTGTTTGGCGTTCCATTTTCCTGAATATCATATTTCCAAATTACCCTTTGTACAGATTCATTCACATAGAGGGTTTTACCGTCCGGACTTACTTCTATTCCATTGGTGGTTCCCATTCCTTCTTCCAATAATAAAATTTCCCTTTCGGGAGTAACCATCCAAAGTTTGCCCGTACTCTCCGCCCAATTAGGATCACTGAGGTATAATACCCCTCCGGGACCAATGGCGAGGTCATTGGGTTGATTCATAGTTGAATCCTGCGCCCATACTTCAGGGGTTTTTGTGCCTTTTTTAATTTTGTAAACCTTATGACCCAAATAATCTGCAATAAACATATTTCCATCAAGATCAAAACGTATGCCATTGCCGATACTCCCTTCCGGTAAACTAACATAAATTTCACCTTCCCCAGCCTTATTTACTTTACCAATGGTGCCCTCGTTCGCAAAATTTACTGCAAAAAGTTCTCCGTTTCCGTTTACGGCAGGCCCTTCAATACCTGAAGTGAAAGCATTTTCCGCAGTAAAATCTTCGCTTTGCTGCGTCTCATCTTTACAGCAACAAAGTGTAAAAATAAAAAACAAACCAATTAGTATATTAATTAAAGATCTCATTAAATGTAAAACTTTCATTAAGTCTAACCCCCTTTTCGGTATGTGTTACGTTGCATATTTCATTATGGGCATCGTGTTCCATGAACAAATAAAAATTATTGTCTGCCGCTGTGTTTAAAAAAGCTGCCTTTTCCGTAAGAGTTAAGAGGGGTCTGGTATCATACCCCATAATATATGGCACGGGAATATGACCTACTGTAGGGATTAAATCTGCCATAAAAACCAGGGTCTTTCCTTTATATGAGATATGGGGCAGCATCTGTTTATCTGTATGCCCGTCTGCGAATAAAATTCCGAACCCCAGCTCCGAGTTTTTAACAAATGTATGTTCTGTACGATCTATAAAATTTAGCTGGCCGCTTTCTTCCATTGGGAATAGATTTTCTTTAAGAAAAGAAGCTTTTTCCCGGGGATTGGGATGGGTGGCCCAATTCCAGTGATCTTTGTTGGTCCAGAAATGCGCATTTTTAAAGGCAGGCTCATAGCCTGTGTGATCCTTATTCCATTGGACGCTCCCGCCACAATGATCAAAATGAAGGTGCGTTAGAAACACATCTGTAATATCATCCCGCTTAAACCCTGCTTTTTTAAGGGAAGCATCCAGGGAATTATTTCCCCATCTGTAGTAATAGCTAAAAAATTTATCGGATTGTTTGTTCCCTAAACCGGTATCAATAAGAATGAGCCGGTTTCCATCTTCTATAAGAAGGCTTCTGGCTGCAATATCTATCATATTATTGCTATCTGCCGGATTGGTTTTGTTCCACAATGATTTAGGCACTACGCCAAACATTGCGCCTCCGTCTAATTTAAAGTTTCCGG
Organism: Eudoraea sp.; assembly: GCF_049665975.1. Taxonomy (GTDB): domain Bacteria; phylum Bacteroidota; class Bacteroidia; order Flavobacteriales; family Flavobacteriaceae; genus Eudoraea. The sequence goes on along the minus strand of NZ_JBATGR010000372.1, from coordinate 428 downwards.
TTTCAATGGGATATAAGATCATTCATGAATTCTGAGTCGGATGCAAAATAACGAAAGCTCTAATGAAAATCCTCAATATTAGTAGTTTTTAACAATCAAGAAGAAATCTTTTTATGCTGTACCAGATTATGCAGCTGTTGCCCAAAATAAATCATTCTTTTAATTTCCTGAACACCCAGCAGGCGTTCTTTTTTTAAAATGAGTAAAGAAGAACCATTAGATTCAATATGATAATATGGATGGCTTTCAAGAAACAACACCATTTCATCTGTGAAGAGTTTTAGAATAGCATTTTCATTTTCTCCACTTAGGTTAAAACGCCTGTTAAAATCAGAATGGTTTTCTATGGTGATATCTTTAAATCCTGCAAGTGAATAAATTAATTGCAACAAACCTTCCTTATCCAGAGTAAATACAGGGATTTCAAC